>NZ_JBFAZD010000042.1:0-69599 GCF_040681655.1 Streptomyces sp. NPDC051662 | reverse complement strand
GCATCATCGGCGCGGACCAGACCAGCAGCAGAATGCCGCAACCCGCCAGCAGCGCACGGGTACCCACACGCCGCCCCCGCCGCCGCCCCGCCCCATCAGAGCCGGCAGCATCGCCGCCGGTCTCCCCTGGCGCACCGCCCAGCAACTGCAGCCGCAGCCGCTCCAACGCGTCCCCGATCCGCCGCGCCTCGCCGAACCGCGGCACGGTCACGGGCCGGGTGAGATCGCCGCGCGTGAGGCGACGGCTCTCCAGGAAGAGCCGGATCAGCGGACGCTGGACCGTACCGAGCAGCAACGCCACCGCGAGCCCGCCGATGACGATCAGCGCGGCGGCGGACCAGAGGCCGAACAACGGGTCGTTGGTCCGGCTGGTGTTCTCGGGAACGGTCACCATGGCGACCACGAAGAGGCCCAGTCCCGTGGCGTCGGTGGACTCGCCCGCCTCGGGCGCGGCGAGCGTCGCGTACCCGGCGACCGGACGCTCCCCGCCGATCAGCGTGGAGCCGGTCATGAATCCGCTGACCCCGGGGTAGCCGCCGGAGCCGGGTTCCCTGGTGGTGAGCGGGTTCTGCCCGGCTGTCGCGGCGGAGCGCTCCGCGAAGACACGGAGTTGCTCGCCGGTCTGCCCCACCTCCCCGTCGGGGATGTCCGAGTCGTCCTCCTCCTCGGGCGACTGCGGGCCGTCGCTGCTGAGGACCGTGCCGCCCGCGTCGACCACGGCGATCGCCCGGAACTTGCCGAGGCTGACCCCGGGAACGTTCAGACTGTTCGAGGTGACCAGCAACTGCTGCGGCCGGCCCTCCCACGACAGCAGGGCCAGGATGAGCAGCCGGGTCTCACCGTTCTCCAGCCGGATCAGCCGGGGGGCGAGGCCGTCCGCGTCGGAGAGTCTCTCCAGGTCGACGGCGAGGAGCGGTACGTTCTCACCGCGCGTGGCGAGCAGATCGCCGGACTTGATCTCGACGACGGCCGAGCCGCGCCACTTCTGGTAGACGCTCCCGAGCTTGTCGAGGACGGTGTCGGCGGAGACCGGGCCGGCCGCGTTGAACAGGGCAGCCGTCCGCTCAAGGTCGGTGATCGATTCGTCCAGTGAGGCGCGGAGCGCGATCGCGCCATCCTCGGCGAAGTGCTGCTGGGAGATCCGGACCGCCTCGGGGAGCGCCTCCGCGTCGCTCAGTCCCGGGGCGGTCCTGCCTAAGCCCAGGGCGGTGAGGCCGGACAGGACGAGGAGCAATGCCGTAAGGATCGCGATCGGTGGGCGGACGCCGCCCAGGAGTGGCATAGGGGCCCGTTCGTGGACCCTGTGCCACCGTTTCGCAGGCGAACTCGTCATGAGTACCTCCGTCAGTGTGGTGCGGCCCGCGCCGAGCGGACGCGGACCTGCGCGCGGACGTGCGGGAAGGCGAGAAGGCGGGAAGGGCGGAGGGACCCGGGACGACTGACCGGGGCCGCTCCACCGCCACACGATGGACGGCCACGATGTCGAATGGCCGTTTGCACAACGTATTTTGTACACCGTATGCAACGTTCTTTGAACGTAAAAACCGCCATCCTGGCGAGCTTGCCGGACGGTGGCTCGATAGCGGTGTCCGTGGTGATCGTCATCCCGGTCCGGGACCGGCCAAGCGCCCTCTGAGGACCTGCTGGGCCTGCGAGTTGCCGGCCCTGCCAGTGACCGAATTTCCGAGGTGTCCTGGACGAGCCGGGACTCGCACGAGCCACTTTCCGGCCGGTTCTCGCCGGAGGGGTCGACGGCTCTGGGCGATGTGCACCTGGAGTGCTGATGTGCACCTGGAGTGCTGGGGACAATCCTCACGGATGAGCGGAACCGCGGAATCACCGTTCCGTCTTCAGCCGGAACCCAGTGGGCGCGTCCTCCCCGTCAGCACGTGGCAACCTGTCGAATGCGCCGGACCGAAACGATCATTTCTGGCGATTCGTGAGTCTTGACAGTGAATTCTCGCCGAGTGGAGCATGAGCCTTCGTCAGTGGTCCAGGACAGCAAGGGGCGTCTCGTGAGCACCGTCAGTCCCATCCGCCATCAGTTGTTCGTCAATGGTCAGTACGTCGACGCGGCGGGCCCCGACACCTACGACGTGATCAGCCCCGCCACCGGAGAACTGGTCGGAACCATTCCGCTCCCCGCGCCGGCCGATGTCGATGCCGCGGTCGCCGCCGCGAACGCCGCCCAGCGGGCCTGGGCGGGCGTCAACGTCTGGAAGCGCGCGGAGATCTGTCACCGTGTCGGGGACGAACTCACCAAGCGCGTGGATGAACTGGCCCGGCTGCAGACCTTGGAGCAGGGCAAGCCACTCGCCGAGTCGGTCGCCGACATCGAGGAGGCCGCCCAGCTCTTCCATCTGCACGCGGAGGACGCCATACGCCTCCACGGCGAGACGTTCCCCTCGAACGACAGCCGCAAGCGGATGTGGACCTTCTACCGTCCGGTGGGCACATGGGCGATCATCACCCCCTGGAACTTCCCGCTGCTGATGCTCGCCGAGTTCGTCGCCCCCGGTCTGGCCACCGGCAACGCCCATGTCGTCAAGCCCCCGGCCAACACTCCACTGACAGTGCTGAAGGCGATGGAAGCCTTCGCCGCGGCCGGAGTTCCCGGCGGGCTGGTCAACATCCTTCCGGGCGAGGGTGCCACCGGTGACGCGCTCGTACGTCACGCCGGCACCGACGCGATCGGTTTCATCGGGTCCTCCGCCACTGGCGCGAAGATCCAGTCCGCGGCGGGTCTGAAACGCTCGGTCATGGAGTGCTCCGGCAACGGCCCCCTCGTCGTCCTCGCCGACGCCGACCTGGACGCGGCGGCCCAAGCCGCCGTCTACGGCGCGTACTTGTGCGCGGGGCAGGTGTGCTGTGCCACGGAGCGGGCGATCGTCCACAGAGATGTCCACGACGACTTCGTCGCGGCCGTCCTCCGCGCTGCCCAGGACGTCGTGCTCGGTGACCCTTTCGCCGACACCACCAACCTCGGTCCGGTCAACAACGAGGGTGTCGCGGCGAAGATGGACCGGCACATGGCCGACGCGCGTGAGCGAGGTGCCGAGATCCTGCTCGGCGGACACCGCCGCAAGGACGCGCCGACCGATCTCTACTACGAGTTCACCGTCGTCGACGCCGTTCCCGAGGACAGTCTCCTGTCCCGTGAGGAGTCCTTCGGGCCGGTCGTGCCGATCATTACCGGGATCGATGACGACGACCTCCTGCGCATCGCCAACAACGACAAGCTCGGCCTGCAGGGCGCGGTGTTCACCCAGAACATGACGGCCGCGTACCGCTTTGTCGAGGAGATGGCCGTCGGCCAGGTCGTTGTCAACGACTCCACCTGTTTCTGGGACATCAATATGCCCTTCGGCGGCGCAGGCGGCCGGTCCACCGGCTGGGGCCGGATCGGCGGAAAGCACACCCTGCTGGCCATGACAGATCTGCGGACCGGCGTCATCAACCTCTGACAGCACAGCACAGCACAGCATCGGCGGTACGGGGGCTTGGGGAGGGCGGAATCCTCCGGATCGTGGACATCGCCGTGTTCGTCGTCAGCGAAGGCCCACGAAGTCCGTGGCGGCGTGTGCCAGGGTCCTGGCATGACTTCGACACCGGGTGGACGCCCCATCCCGCCCCCACATGCCGGCGAGCGCGCCATGCTGGAATCGTGGCTCGACTTTCACCGTGCCACTCTCGCCCTGAAGTGCTCGGGCCTCAAAGACGATCAATTACGGCTGGCGTCGGCCGCGCCGTCGTCGATGACACTGCTGGGGCTCGTCCAGCACATGGCCGAGGTGGAACGCAACTGGTTCCAGCGTGTGTTCGCGGGCCAGGACGTGCACGCGATCTTCGGGGAGAGCAACGTCGACGGCTTTGCACTTGAGGATGGCCGAGGACTCGACGAGGTCATGGCGGTATGGCAGACGGAGATCGCTCAAGGGCGTCAGCTCATCGCTGCCGCCTCCCTGGACGACTCCGGTCGGCTGTCCGAGCAGGACGCCGACTATGTAGGGGACGCAGGGGTCTCGCTGCGCTGGATCATGGTCCACATGATCGAGGAGTACGCACGGCACAACGGCCATGCCGACCTGATCCGAGAGCGCATCGACGGTGTCGCCGGGGCGTGAGACGCGGTGAGGGTCAGCCTGTTGGGCTGACAGCACCATGGTCACGGTCGATCCCGGCGGCGAGGGTGTGGAGGCTGGGGGAGGCCGTCGTATCTGACGGCGTGGTCGGCAAGACACAGCCGGCCTGAGGTTTCGTCTCGACGCCTTGAGGGCTCGGCCCTATGCCCCGAGCTGCGTGATCTGCTGTGACCGCAGAATGCGCGGCCCGGCACCGTTCAGGCGGGCCACAGTGAGCATCGCGCGCCCGAGATGCTCGGTGCTGGTCACATACCGGGGCGTCAGACGGCGCAGAAGCGGATGGAGCCAGGACGTGAGCCGGTAGAAGAGCCGGTACCAGCGCGTACTGGAGGTTTCTCCGTGGACGGGCAGGATCCATGCGGGACGGAAGGCGTAGGCGTGCATGTCCATGGCCATCAGGGAATTCTCCGTCCGGCCCTTCACGCGGGCCCAGAACGCGCGCCCTCGTTCTGTGCTGTCGGTGCCTTCTCCTGATACGTAAACGAAGGTCAGCTGCGGGTTGCCGACGGCCACGGCCCGCGCGGCTTCCATGGTGTAGGTGTATGTGATCTTCTCGTACTCTGCCTTGCTGCGCCCCGCGGCGGATACTCCGAGGCAGTAGAAGCACGCGTCGGCCCCAGCCAGATCCGCCGCTATCGGGCCGAGGTCCGTGAAGTCCTGATGGATCACTTCACGAAGTCCGGGAGCGCTCCGGTCGAGTGGCCGTCGGGCGACGGCGATGACTTCAGTCACGCCCGGGTCTTCCAGGCATGCGCGGAGCACCCCTTGGCCGACCATGCCTGATGCCCCGAAGAGAATTACCTTCACGCTGAATCTCCTTCTTGATCCAAGCTTTGCCGGAGTGCCGATAGGTGTCGCATCGCCCCGTGGGCAGACTCACCGCACAGTCCGCGCCCGCACAAAGGCCCGAGCTGCCACGGTGTTGGCTCCGAGCAAGCCGCCCCGGTGGATGCCGGAACCGGTTGGCCGCGCTTCCCGGGCCGCTAAGGGCGCGTCGTCGTCGGTTCGCTGAGCAGACGGGCGGCCTCCACGACCGCCGCGCGGTGTTCTGCCAGCCGCTCCGGCGACCAGGACCGGCCGGTTCCGTCTGTGTCGCCGCCTTCGGCGGCCCAGAACCATGCCTGGGCGGCCGCGAGGACCATGGTCAGCAGATCTTCGGGGTCCATGTCCTGGGGGAGGGCGCCGCGCTGTTGCGCCTGGGCCACTTCGGCGGTCTTGTGCCGGAAGGCGTCCGGTTCGAGTCCGGTGGCGGACGGGCGTTCCAGGAGTCTCCAGAGTCGCAGGCGCATGAGGTCCGGCCGGGCGACGAGATGGTCGAAGATCGCTCCTGCGTATCCGGGCAGGTCATCGACGTCGAACGGTACCGACTCGGCGCCCGCGGTCATCGCCCGTCGCAGAACCTCGTCGAACAGCTGCTCCTTGTTGCCGAAGTAGGCGTAGATCAGCCGCTTGTTCGCCGCCGCCGCTTCGGCTATCCGGTCCACCCGAGCGCCGGCGATGCCGTAGGCGGCGAATTCGGTGAAGGCGGCGTCCAGCAGCCGGGCCTTGGTGGCAGTGGAGTCGCGTGGCATGCCGCCCACCCTAGCAAGTAACTATCTAGTTATTGACATCCGTCACAGGGGAGCCTAGGTTTGTATCTATCCAGTTAGTTACAGAGGGGAAACTGAACTCCATGGAACACCGCGCACTTGGCAGCCAGGGCCTGACCGTCAGCGTCCAGGGCTTGGGCTGCATGGGCATGAGCGTCTTCTACGGCGACGCCGATGAGACCGAGTCGCTGGCCACTATCGACCGCGCGCTGGAGCTCGGCGTCACCCTGCTGGATACCGCGGAGAGCTACGGCCCGTTCGTGAACGAGCGGCTTCTCGGCAAGGCGCTTGCGGGACGCCGGGAGGCGGCCGTCCTCGCCACCAAGACAGGTGTGGAGATCACCGACGACGGTCAGGCGGTCGGCCTGAACGGCCGGCCGGAGTACGTACGCCGGGCCCTTGAGCGTTCACTGCGGAACCTGGGCACCGATCACGTCGACCTGTACTACCTGCACCGCATCGACCCGAACGTGCCGATCGAGGAGACCGTCGGCACGCTGGCCGAGCTGGTGGCCGAGGGCAAGGTCCGGTACATCGGCGTGTGTGAGGCGTCCGCGCAGACGATCCGGCGGGCCCACGCCGTGCACCCGCTCACCGCGGTGCAGACGGAGTACTCGCTCTTCGAGCGCGGCATCGAGCACAACGGTGTGCTCGATGCCCTGCGGGAGTTGGGGATCGGCCTGGTCGCCTATTCTCCGCTGGGCCGTGGGTTCCTGTCCGGTGCCATCACCAGCCCCGACGACTTCGCCGAGGACGACTGGCGCCGCACCGACCCTCGCTTCCAGGGCAGGAACTTCGAGCGGAACCTCGATGTCGTCCGCGAGGTCCGCCGCATCGCCTCCGTCAACGACGTCACCCCCTCCCAACTGGCCCTGGCCTGGGTGCAGCAGCAGGGCGCGGTTGCCATCCCCGGTACCAAGCGCCGCCGCTACCTGGAGGAGAACATCGCCGCGACCGAGGTAACCCTCACCGACCAGGACATCGCCGCCGTCGAGGAGGTCGCCCCGCACGGCGTCGTCAGCGGCGACCGCTACGCACCCGAAATGATGGGAACACTCGACGGCTGAGCCCCGCCCAGCTCCCCACCAGAGCGCGTTGCGGTGCCAGAACATCCCCGTCCCGCATACAACATCAGACGGACCGGGCCTGCGGCCGTGACCGCCCTGTCGGATCCGCCGCTCGTCGCGTTGACGACGAGCGGCGGGCCGACTTCGACCACGACTGCGTCGACGCGCTCGGCGTCCCGCAGGCCGAGGCCGGCCTGACCGATGGTTGCCGGCTGCCGGTGAGTGGGCAGGGGTGAAGAAGACGTGTTTGCGACCCCCACCGCCAGCGGGCCAAGGAGGCCGACGACTTCGCCGAACTGGTCCTGAACTAGGCCGGGAAGCTGCAAGGTGTCAACGGCCTGAGGGTCAGCAGGGCGAGGGCCGCGGCCTCGCTGGGCACGGCCCTTGGGCGGCCAAGGACGCGACGGGTGACGGGCGGATCCGCCTGGGGAAATGAGCGGCGGGGTCCCCTCGTACGCGGTACGGTGCGCCGATGTCAGCGATCAAGAAGTTCCAAGTCACCTTTGACTGCGCAGAACCTGAGCGCCTCGCTCGCTTCTGGTGTGAAGTGTTGGGGTACGTCATACCGCCGCCACCGGAGGGGTTCACCACCTGGGACGATTTCAACCGCACCCTGCCTCCTGAGAAGCGGGGATCATGGTTCGCCTGCAGTGATCCCTCAGGCGTGGGCCCGCGCCTGTACTTCCAGCGCGTCCCCGAAGGCAAGATCGTTAAGAATCGGGTGCATCTCGACGTCAGGGCCGGCACCGGGCTCGTGGGGGACGAGCGCCTCGCCGCGCTCGAAGCAGAGTGTGCACGACTGGTCGCGCTCGGTGCTACCCACGTGCAAACGTTGTACGCCGATGGTGAAAACGAGTCGTGCATCCCGATGCTGGACATCGAGGGCAACGAGTTCTGTATCGACTGAACATTCTTCGAGCCGGGGAGGTGGGGAGCCACCTTCCTTGGGCCTCTCTGGTCTCGGTGTGAACGCGTCGCCTTTCGGACGGCAGTCACGAAGGATCTTCCATGCCTTCGTCCGGGCGAAGACGTGCTCGACGCGGGCCCGGACCTTGCGGTGGGAGGTGTTGTGCTCCTCTTTCCAAGCCGGCAGTTCGGTCTGGCCGCGTTCACGGCGGTGCCCGGAATGAGCAGGCCGGTGCCCCGATAGCCGCCGTCCGCGATGACCGTGGCCCGGCCGACGGCGGCCTACGCACCGGAAAGTTCCCACGCCCAACTCGTCGTCGCCGTCGGCCGGCCGCTGTCCGGCAACCGCAACGGCACCAGGGTGCCGTCCTCGATCAGCACGGCGTCCTTGCGGAACCTTCTGCGTTGCTGGAGCGTGAGGTGCGGCCCCAGGTGGTCGATGACACGGTCGGCGGCCGACTCGACACCCCGAACAGCGGGGCCAGTTGGCGCAGGCGACGCTGTGATCACACCAGACATCTCACCCGTGACCAGCAGTTACGGGACAGCCCTTAGGGCGGTCTTAAGACATCGTTTCTGATGGCTGTCAGAGGTGCCGCGTAGATTTCGGTTATGCCCGAGCCTTTAAGTGAAGATCTCAGACAGCTGCTGGACGACTTGCCACCTGGCAGGCTGATAGGGCCGTGTCATCATCCGCATCCGGTGGTATGGATGAGCGACGGCCCGGTCACAGACGCGGCTGACTGGTGGAAGCGGCTGTACGCGCGTCGTTGTGAGACCGGCCTGTACCCGCTGTTGCTTGAGTACCCCGACGACTCATGCGAGCCTGTGGGCGGTGGCTACGGGGCTAACGCCGATGCCAGCTCGTACTTCCGGAGCAAGTGGACGGACGACTCGTGGCCGCCTTTCAAGGAGTGGCCCGGTCTCGCGATGCCTGCCGCGGTGGTGACGGACGCTGACGTGTGCGCGGAAGAAGTGGCGACTGCTGTCGTCCGCGACGGCCGAGCCCGGTGTCTCGCACTCGTCCAGGTCGCGCGGGGCGCCGATGCACCCGCTGCCCTCAGCTGGCTGGGCATGACGAATCACATGACTGCGCAGGAACTGTCGGCAGTGCTGCGCTCCTGGGAGCACCGGTTTGGTGTCCGTGTCGTGGGGTTCGGACACGGAAGCCTGTATCTCTCGGTTGCCGCTCCGCCGACGGACGTCCACCAGGCCCGTGTCCTCACTGGGGAGCATTACCTCGCCTGCCCGGACGTCTTCTATGAGGACCCCGGCCTGGACTGGTCCACGTACCACGAGGAGCTTATGCGGCGTCGCGAGTGGCGGTTTTGGTGGGATTGAGAGTGGCCTATTTCTTGGCGAGGCGGCGGTGGCAGATGAGCGTGGCGGCGATGCCTGCGAAGGCGAGGAAGTGCTCGGGCTTGCGTTCGTAGCGGCGGTGTAGGCGTCGGCAGCCGGCCAGCCACGACACCGTTCTTTCCACGACCCAGCGGTGGCGGCCGAGCCGCTGCGAGGACTCGACGCCTCTCCGGGCGATGCGGTGGCGTATGTCGCGTCCACGGAGCCATCGCAGCAGGTGGTCGTGGTCGTAGCCTTTGTCCGCATGCAGCTTCGCCGGCCGCCTGCGGCGCGGCCCACGGCGGGAACGGATGGGCGGGATTCCACGGATGAGCGGTTCCAGCCCCTGACTGTTGTGCATGTTGGCGCCGGAGATACCCAGCGACAGCGGCAGTCCGTTCCGGTCGGTGACCAGATGGATTTTCGATCCCAACTTGCCACGGTCGGTCGAATTCGGTCCTGTCAGAAGCCCCCTTTTTGCCGCCCGGACACTGACGGAGTCGATCGCGCACCGCGACCAGTCCAGCTCGCCCCGGGCTCCGAGCTCGTCCAGGACCACGCGGTGGAGCCGGGCCCAGACCTGGTCCGCGCTCCACTGGGCGAACCGCCGGTAGACCGTCTGCCAGGCCGGCCCGAACACCGGCGGGAGCTGCCTCCACGTACAGCCCGAGGTGGCCACGAAGATGACCGCGGCCAGAACTTCACGATCGCCAGCCCGACGCTGGCCCCTGCCCTGCGGATGCCTCACCACTGTGGGCGGCACCACCCGCCGGAACAACACCCACAACTCATCCGGCACCAACCGCTCAACCAGATCCGTCATGCACAGCCCAACGGACGGTCACGCCATAAGAAACGACGTCTTAGGGCGGTCTTAAGACGGTGGGTGAGTGATGCCGCGCTCGCGTAACCATTTCCGCAGGTGGGAGTAGTCGTAGCCCTTGGCAGCCGCCGGGGTTGGCCATCCGTGTTCCGACCTCGGTGGCCGGATTTGGGCCAAGCTGCCGAAGCGCACCCGGCTGCCTCCGTGAGCCGACGGCCTGGCACAGAACGCCGCGCGGACCGCCCCCCCGTGCCAGAGGATGCTGACACGCCGTCAACGAACATTTCGTCGGTCATTCATAAACATGCGACGGCAGCGAGTAGCACGAAGGGGTGATTTCCGTATCGCAGCGCCTCATACGATTCATTGCGGCAGCAGAATAGACCATGAGGTTGTTTGCATTGCACAGCAAGAGCACCGATGCGCACTGGCAGGAAGGTTGAGCAGCAATCACGAGCCATACGAATAGGATGACCATCATGGTAAAGACTGCCGGATAGTCATCTCTACGCCATGGCTGGACAGATGTCCCTCACATGCGAAAAGGACGTACGTGAACGGCGCCGCAATCTTCGAACAGCTTGTCACCTCGCAGGGACGGAAAGACCCCTATCCGATCTACGCCGAGGCTCAGAAATCGGGAACCGTGTTACCTCTCGGAGCCGGGATGGTAATGGCAGTCGGCTACGACGCCGTGAGTGCCGTGCTTCGAAATCCCGCAGCCCATGCTGTCAACTCCAGGACAGTGCAGGATCCTGAGTACGTCAAGCATTCCGCAAATCTTCTGCTCAGCTCATCAATTATCCAGTCAGAAGGCGTCGTGCATGACTTTATGCGTACGGCCGCCGCTTCCGCGTTCACCGCGGTACGACTGAAGAAACTGCGCCTGCTGATCACGTCGTACACAGAACGATTGCTTGACGAGATGGCAGAACAGGGCAAAGGTGGCGCACCTGTCGATTTCGTAGCATCGTTCGCCGCCCGACTGCCGATCATGGTGATCTCTCACATCATGGGAATCCCAAAAGAGGACGCGAAGCATCTCTCCAGGATGGTGCACGACTCACTTGCCAGTTGGGAGATCATCCCGCTGAAAGAGCACATCCACACCGCGGATAAAGCGGCCGACCAGTTGCTCGACTACGTTCAGAATCTGATTGTCGAGCGCCGCACACAGCCGAGTGAGGACCTTACGAGCAGGCTCGTCGCGGCATTCGACGCGGATGGCCGTTTCCCCGAAGACGTCCTCCGCTCCAATATTGCCTTGCTGTTGACAGCGGGAAGCCTGACCACGATCGACATGCTTGGCAACATGATGCCCCAACTGCTCTCATCTCCCGACATTTTCGAGAAACTACGTAACGGCCAAATCCAGGCAGCGCCAGTTGTCGAAGAAGCGGCACGTTTCGATTCCTCGGTACAGATCACCGTGCGAACCCTGAGAACCGAAACCCGAGTACCGAAATACGACCCGTTGCCGGCGGGCACCCAGGTCCTCGCGGTGATCGGAGCCGCCAACCGGGACCCCGCGCGATACTCGGAACCGCACCGGTTCGACCCATTCCGCAAGAAGCGTCCACTATTGACATTCGGTGCGGGTGCACACTTCTGTCTCGGAGCCCAACTGGCCAGAATCGAAGGCGCCATTGCACTGGATGCCATCGTCAGGCGTTTCCCGCACATGGCTCTGGCCGGAGAACCGGTAGGATCCGGCCGACTGGTTCTACGCGGCCATCAATTCCTCCCCGTCGCTGTGGCATAACGACCAACTGCGACGTCACCTCATTCGATGAAACCCCGGACGGCGATCACCTCGGTGCGGTCCAGCTGACTCCGCAGTTGCGACGCGCCGACGAACTCCGCCGACAGGATGTTCTCAAGCACGGCGCGCTCGTCGGCGTTCAGCGGGCGCGGGTCGATGGGAAGACGAGCCATGCACTCATTCTGAGGTGGCGGGGGCAGACGGGGGCCGAATCCGGTCGACCGAGGCAAAGCGGGCAGCAAGCTGCATGCTCTGACCGACGCACAGGGGCTGCCCGTGGTCGTCGTCGTTGCAGACCTCCCGCTTCACGTCCCTGATGGCCATCTTCAACAGCACGGCGGCACGGACGTCGTGACCACAGCGCATCCATGCTGCCCGGGCCACCGGCTATGGGCCGCCTCCGGCGTTCCGGTCCGGGCGCGGCAACTCGGCCCGCAGGGCGCGCGGTTGGGCATCTGTGCGCAGGTCATGCCCTCGGCCTGGCTGTGCCCGTCGGACTCGCCGCAGTTGTACGCGGCCTCGTCAGCCCGGCAGCAAGCGTGACACAAGGGTGCGCGTCCACTCGGGGGTGAGGGGCAGGTCGGTGAATACGGCCCGGTAGTAGAGGGGGGCCAGGACGGCGTCCGTGGCGTGTTCGAGGGTCGGGGGCTGTTCGCCCCGGGCCTGTTCGCGTTCGAGGATGGCTTCGAGCTGCCGCTGGCGTTCTCCGCGGCATGCGGCGGCGCCTTGTTCTCCGCCCGTGCCGATGGTGGCGCGGACCAGGGCGAGGGTGTCCGGGTCGCTGAGGTCCTTGGCGAGGTCGTGCGCGTAGCGTTCCAGGTCGCCGCGGAGGCTGCCGGTGTCGGGGACCACGATGTCGCCGGAGAAGCGGCTGGTCGCGACGTCGGCGAGCAGTTCGGCGACGGTGCCCCAGCGGCGGTAGACCGTGGTGGCGTGCACGCCCGCGCGAGCGGCGATGACGGGGATCGTCGGTGGTTCGCCCGCCTCATCGGCGACCAGTTCCTTCACGGCCCGGTGGACGGCCGCGCGGACTCGGGCGGAGCGGCCCCCTGGCCGGCTCGCGGCCCCTGGGGCGGGGGAAACGGTAGTGGACACCCGGCCATTATCGCATTGATCGCTGCACCAGGAATAAAGCAGCGATCTATGCGTTAGTGTGGGCGTGAAGCCGCTAACGCACAGATCACTGCGAGATTCTATGTCTACTGACTCTGTTGTATCCGCCGTATCGTCCGACGAGGGCACACACCGCCTGCCGCGCGGGGCCGCCTTCCCCGGTGCGGCCGCCGTCTTCGTCGTCTTCCTGGCCGCCTCCAGCGTGCCGTCCCCGCTCTACCCGGTCTACCAGCAGCAATGGCACTTCTCGGCGTGGGTGCTGACCCTCGTCTTCGCCCTGTACGTGGTCGGCCTGCTGGGCTCGCTGCTCTTCGTCGGGGCGCTGTCGGACCACCTGGGCCGCCGGCCGGTGCTGGCAGCGGCGATCGCGCTGGAGATGGTCGCGCTCGTGCTGTTCCTCACCGCCGGGAACGTGGTCGTCCTGGCCGCCGCAAGGGTGCTGCAGGGCATCGCCACCGGGGCGGCGACGACCACCCTGAGCGCCACCCTCGTCGACCTCGAACCGCCGCACGCCCGTGGGCGCGCGGGCGTCGTCACCTCCGTGGCCCCCCTGACCGGGCTCGCCCTCGGCGCTCTGGGCTCCGGTGTGCTGGTGGAGTTCGGCCCCGCCCCGACCCGGCTGGTCTACGCCCTGCTGCTCGGCGCCATGGTCCTGGCGGCGGCGCTCACCGCTCTCATACCGGAGACCTCCCCGCGCCGGCCCGGAGCCGTCGCCTCCCTGCGCCCACGGGCGGCGCTGCCCGCGCACCTGCGCGCGGACATCATCCCGGTCGTCCCGGCGATGATCGCCGGTTGGGCGCTGGCCGGGCTGTTCCTCTCCCTCGGCCCGTCCGTGGCGACCGGGTTGCTGGGACTGCACAGCCGGCTGGCCGGCGGCATCGTCGTGACGCTGCTGGCGGGCACCGGGGCGCTCACCGTCGCCGTACTCCGCTCCCGCCCCGCGTCCTCGCTGCTGGCCCCCTCGTCCGCCCTGCTCGGACTCGGCGTCCTCACCGCGCTCGCCGGCATCACGGCGGACCTCCTCTGGCTCGCCGCCGCCGGCACCGTTGTCGCGGGCATCGGCTTCGGCGCCTCAGCCCTGGCGACGTTCGGCACCTTTGCCCGGATCGCCAGGCCACACGAGCGCAGCGCGGTCTTCGCCTCCGCGAACATCATCAACTACCTCGGCAACAGCGTGCCCGCCGTACTCGGCGGGATCGCCGTCACCACCCTGGGACTGCGGACCGCCACCGAGATCTACGCCCTGGCAATCACGGCGATCGTCGCCACCGCCTTCCTCCTGCGCCTGAACCAGCTACGAGCGGCGCGCCGCCCCGCCCCGGCTACGGGCGAGTGAGGCACCCGCCCGCAACGACCGCCGCACCCCTCCCCACCGAAGACCGACACGGAACCACACGTGCGAAAGAAGGAAACACCGTGATGACCGCAGACAGCGGAACCAGCGAGAGTCTTGTCGCCCATCGCTCGGACCACACAACGATCCGCTATACGGCCGTGGGCCCGGCTGACGGGCCGGCCCTGGTCCTCATCCACGGCTGGGCATGCGACCACGGCGACTTCGACACGGTTATCGGCCATCTGCCCGACGGCTACCGGGTCCTCGCGGTCGACCTCGCCGAGCACGGCGAGTCCCGGTCGACGCGAGAGGCGTGGACCATGGAGGAATTCGCCCGCGACGTGGCCGCCGTACTGGAGGCCGAGGCGGTGACCACGGCCGTCGTGGCCGGCCACTCCCTCGGCTCGGCGGTCGCCGTCGAAGTCGGCCGACTGCTCCCCGACACCGTCTCGCACGTGATCGCGCTCGACGGGCTGCACTACCTTTCCCTGTTCCCGGCACAGAGCGAGGAACAGGCCGACACCCTGCTGAGCGTGTTCCGCGACGACTTCGCCACAGCGGTGCGCGGCCTCGTCGAAGGAGGATCGCCGGCCGGGACCGACCCGGCCCTCAAGGACGCCTACTTCGAAAAGATGTCCGCGGTGCGACAGCCCGCGGGCCTGCGCGCCATCGAGGGCCTGGTGCACTGGGACATGGACGCGGCGCTGCGCGAGACCGGGCAGCCGATCACCGTGTTCGCCATTCGCGACCTGGTGACACAGGAGGCGATCGACCGCTACGGCGACCGCTTCGACATCGTGCTCGTCGACCTGGGCAGCCACCACTTCCCCGTGGAGGCACCCGAAGCCACGGCGAAGCTTCTGGCCGATGTGATGAGGAGCTGACGAGGCACGGCGGTCCGGCTAGCCCCGACGTGAGGAGGAGGGTTCATGAGCTCGCCGCAGGGCAGCCGGGCCGCTCCTGGGGGTCCTCCCGCCGACAGCCCGCCGTCGCGCGGCGGTGTACCGCCCCAGCCCGGTGCGGCCGGATCCGATTCGCTTCATGTCCGCGGGGAGGACGGCTGTGACACTCCGGCCCATCGCCACGTCGACGTCGTACACCGCCGACCGGACCTGGCTCGCGGCACTGCACGGCACCGACTTCACCCGAGACCATCACGCTCGACCGGAGCAGGAGGAGACGCAGCTCTTCGGCTTCACCCCGCCGCCCGAGCCTGAGACCGAGCCCGAGTGGGAGACCGAACCTGCGGGTTACCGTGCGTTGCACGCTCACGGCAGAGCAACACGGGCACCTGTATACGAAGCATGGGCGGCAGTCTGCCGTCACCAGTAATGCCGCCGACCTCCGACCGCATGCCCCAGCGCTCCGAGTGCCCAGAGCACGATCCCGATCGCGGCCAGAATGATGCCGATCGTCCACAGAACGTGGATGCCCACTACGAAACCGATGATCAGCAGGATGACTCCGACGATGATCATGGTGCCTCCGATCATGGAGTCCCCCCATGTCAGAGATCCCCGAACAGCCCCCTGGATAAACCGGCGATTGATCGCCTCGCAGTGTGCCATCGCCGCCGCGCAAGCGCGGCGCGGCGGCATGTCTACGGCGGGCCAGCCACTCAGTCCGCCTGGCGCCGGGGCGTTGGACTGGTCACCTTGCCCGGTGAGCCAGGCGTCGCGTGGTGGTACGCGGTCGGCGCGCAGCATGAACGCGCAGCATGAACCGGTTCGTCTGCCGTGTGATCACTACAGCTAGTGCCCGTGCCTGGGGAGATGGAAGCGGTGTGGCCGACGGGACGTTGGCGCGGAGCTCTGCGTGGTGCCCCTGCCTGAGTAGTCCGAGGGCCGCTCAGTACTGGCGTCGTTGAGCTGGCCTCTGAGCTCATCACGCTCGGCAACCGCGTGGCGCGCTGCCCGGCGCTTCCGGCTTCGGCGTGCCATGAGGGCCGCGCCGCCCAGCATGAGCCAGAGCCCGAGGCCGAAGATCAGGGCCAGGGCGATCCCACCCAGAAAGGCGCCCAGTGTGTTGATCGTGAATGGCTGACTGCCGAATAGCGTCACGGCGTAGTGGGCTCCGCCGGAGAGGTTGAAGGCGATAAGGAGTGCTGTAAAGGCGGCGGTGGCCGCCATCAGCAGAATCCCAATGATCAGCATGGTTGCTCCTCACAGCACTGGTCCCGAAAGTGCCGGCCCCTGGGAGGTCCGGGGCCCGGTTGGGCTCGGGCAGACGTCTCAACGTGCCCCTGCTGTTCCACCTTCCTCCGGTCCCGGACCGGTTGCATCCGGGGAAGTTCCCGGAGGGCGGTGACCACCGGCACAACGATGAACGGGAGGGCTCACTGGATGCGGGATCAACTTCAATCCGGGCGTGAACTGAGCAGGTGTCGGCTGCGGCCGCGCGCTGCTGCGAGGACGGAGCGCCGTGAATACGCGATTGACCGAAGAGTGTTCGGTGACCGAGGGCGTGGGGGACGGAAATGGCGGCGCTCGCCGCGTGGGACGGCGGGCGGCCGCGGTGGGAGCGGTACTGGGGGCCGCGTTGGTGCCGGCCGGGGCGGCGCACGCCAGCGTGATCGGCATCGGGAACGCGACGTTCGGCAATATGTGCGCCAACCAGGGGGGCGCTCACACGGCCGGTGGCACGGTGGCAGGGAGCGGTGCGGTGAGTGGAAATCACGTCGCTCTTCCGCTCGATCTGCCGCGAATCCAGTGCGGTAGCAGCGGCATCATCTGCACTGTTCTGATCAGGGCAATCGTCTGACGCTGGACCGGATGAGCAGGGGTGATCGTGGTGCGTTCGGTGGAGGGGGCGTCGGTGCGGGACGTTCCGGTGCGGGAATTGGCGGCGCTCAGCGGGCGCGCGGTGCCATCGCTGCGGCAGTGGGTGGCCGAACGCCCTCGGCTCGGTATCGCGCGGGCGCTCCTGGTGCTGGCCACCGGCGACGCGCTGAGCGACGCGGACCTGCGGAACGAACTGACGGTCGCGTACCAGGACGCGCGGAGTGCCGGCGCACGGTCGATGAGTGTGGTGTACGGCGTGTTTCTCCACACCCATCGCCAGTACCGGATGACAGCCGATCACCTGCTCACGCACTTCGCGCGATGGCCCGGTGACGCGGTGGCCGGACTGATGCTCGACGCCTTTCACGCCTGCGGCGAGGCCGGCTACCCGGCGCGGGGCGATGCGCTGGCGGAAGAGCAGTACGTACTGTCGGGCCCCGAGTGCTGGACATGGACGGGCCGACTGGCCTGGGTGCGGGCGGAGCAGGGCCGAGTCGAGGAAGCCCATGAACTGGCCGACCGGGCGCTGGCCCTGTTCCCGCGCTCGGGGCTCGCGGCCCATGCCCGTGCCCGTGCCCACGCCGAACACGAACTGGGCGCGGGCCCCGCCTCCACCGCCTCCACCGCCTTCCTCGACGCGTGGCTGGCGGCCGACCCGCGCGCTGTGCAGTTCAAGCACCTCAACTGGCATGCCGCGCTGCAGTCGCTGGCCTGCGGGGATTTCACGGACGCGCGCCGTCGGGCGGACGAGGTGCTCGGCCGCGCGGATGTGGGCATGCGTTCGGCGACGAACTGGCGACTGCTGCTGGCCGGGCAGACACCGGCAGGCCGCTGCGACCTGGCGCACGTCAGGGAGTTGCTGGCGGCTGCGGGCGGGATGGCCGAGGTCTTCCATACGTTCAATCTCGCCCTGGCGCTGGCGGTCGAGGCGGCCACCGACGATCTGCGAGCCCTGGCCCACCGGGCCGCGCGCGACGAACGGCCGGACTACCGGTACGTACTGGCCCCGGTTGTCCAGGCGCTGGCCGAGATCACCGCCGGCCGGACCGCGGCGGCGGTGGATCTCCTGACCGGCGTGGGCGCGCGGACGGAGCGGCTCGGCGGTGTCCGGGTGGAGCGCGAGATCGTTCAGGACACCCTCGCCCGCGCCCTGGTCGACACGGGCGAACACGCCCGCGCGGCCGCGCTCCTGCACCCGCGTACCCGCACGAGGGCCCACCACACCTACGAGGACCTCCTGCTCGCCCCAAGGCACTCACGTTCGCCTGAGACTTCCGCCCTCGCCCCTCCCGGAGATGTTCCATGGCCGCGCCCCAGCTGATCGTCGTCTCGCCGCGTGGCAGTGGTACTCCGCTGCTGACGGAGATCACGACCGCTCTCGGCTACTCCTCCTACGGCACGATGAGCGATGCCCGGCCCATCTTCGATGAGTGGCGCGGGCCCGGTCCCGGCGAGGTCTACTCCCTGCTGACGGCCGCCTTCGGCCAGGACCGGGCCGTACAGCTGCTGCGCAGACGGGACGGAGAGCGGGACGAGCTGAACTCGGCGTTCCAGGAAGCGGTCAGCGCCGTGTGGCGGGTGTGGTGGACGCGCCTGGGCCAGCCGGTCACCCTCGCCTCACCTGTGGATCCCGCACTCGAAGGACGGTTGGCCCGGGTGCCGGACGGCGAACTGCACCGTCTTCTGCCGGGCCGGGGCTGCTGGTACGTCTCCGGCCTCGACCTCCAGCGGGCCGAGGCCGGCTTTCTGCGCGCCTGGCACGCGAACAGGCAGCCGCCGGTCATCTTTCATCACCGCGACGTACGCGACCGGATCATCAGCCAGATCCAGTTGCTCTCCGGACCCGTGGAGCGCGTCGGATCCCTGCCCGACCACCTCATCTACCGGGACATCGTCAGCGCCCTGCCCACCATGGACGCCAGAATCACCCTCGCCCTGACCGACCCAGCCTTCCCCGGCATGGAGGAGGCCCGTCGCTGCCAATGGCTGGCGCGGCACCCGGCGGTGACCGTGATCGCCCACGAGGAACTCGCAGGGCCTGCCCATGGAGGCACCACCGAAGCCCGCGAAGAGGCCGTGGCCCGCCTGCTGCACGCCACGGGGTACCCCGCCCGCCCCGTGGAGCTGCCCTCCCCGATGCCCTCCCCGCGCGCGGGCGACGGCGACGACCTGGAGGTAGGGGGTTGGCGCCGGCACTTCACCCCGGCCCACGAACGGATCCTCTCCCGGCTCCACAGCGATCTTCTGCTCAGGCCAAGTGCCCTGCCTGCCGACCAGGGTTGACCGACGCGCCGAGCGGGCGTACCCAGTCGGTCGGCCGTGACGCGTCGCTGATCAACTGCGACCGTATCTACCTACCTGAGCTTGTGACGCAGGGGAAGCTCCGGTGGGGCGTCGGCCTGCTGGAGTGCGCCCGGCGGCTGAACCCGGCGGGGAAGCCTGACCGGTCAACCGGCGACTCCGAAGGGGGTGATCTCGATCTTTCCCTCACACGGGTAGACGTTCGGGAAGGGGGCCAGGGTCAGTGCCCGGGAGTCGCCCGGCACCCGGATATCCGCACCGTAGGGAGACCATTCGAAGGGAGTGCCGACGCAGGTGTGCATACCGCCCCCTTCCCAGACCAGTGTGAACGAGGTTGTGTCGCCCGGGGCGAGGAGGACGTCGGGAAGCGCATCCACGGAAGACCGGGTGATCGAGAAGGAGCGGGGCCCTGACGTGCTCAGTGGCTTGCCGCAGGCGGGCGAGGGATCGCCTGCGGCGCACCCCTGGATGGTGGCGTCACCAAAGAACGTGATGCCGGGCCAGCCTCGAAGCCGGCACGTGGCGGCGGACTTGTTGCGCAACAGGATCGGGGTGGCGAACCAGCCCGGCTGACCGCTCGATGGCAGGCCGCTACGTCCCTCCGATGTCGTCAGATCGTTGGCCGCGCATGCAGGCGCGGGGTCCTGATCGGGCGCTGCTGTGCGGGCCGTCGGGTTCGTGGGTGCCGCCTCTTTGCGGGGTGTCGCTTTCTCGCGTGGCGTCGCTTGCCTGCTCGGGACGGCTGGACTGGCCGACCGCGAGGTGGGCTTGCCTTCTGCGGAAATCGATGGCTCGGTGGTGTCGGGGCGAGCGGTCGCGTAGGTGGTCGGGACCTCCGAGACGGTCGGGCGTACGGCACCACCACAGGCAGCGGTTGCGGTCACCAGGAGTCCGACCGCCAGAAAACGTCCCCCACCACGCGTCATCATGACGGGAAAGATATCCGCCTTCGTCACCGCCGCCGGAGTGTGATGTGAGGTCGGCATGATCTGTTTGTCCGCCGTTCACCATTACCACCTGACCGGCCCGTACCAACTGAAATCTGCTCGGCAGCACACGGCAGCACACGGCAGCACACTGCGGAGTGGCCCCATGACCACCCCGCGGCCGGAGAGAGCCTCTGATGCCACGCCAGATCAACTACCGGTGGCGCCTGGGCGAGTTGATGGCCGCCCGCGGCACGTTCACCGTCACCGAGCCGATGCCCCACCTGTCCGACGGGTCAGGCCCTGGTGCCTGTTCAACAGGGCTTTGGGCTTGCGCTTTCCGTTGCGGCAACTTCTACGGTCGTTTGTGTGGCCGGAGAGACCGGCCCGGCGAGGGAGGCACCGGCAATGGCCTGGTCGATCGCGGAGGTGGCGCGGATGTCCAAGGTGACATCGCGGACGCTGCGGCATTACGACGAGATCGGCCTGCTGCCGCCCGCATGGATCGGGAGCAACGGGCACCGCTACTACGAGGAGGCCGATCTGCTGCGGTTGCAGCAGATCCTGCTGATGCGGGAGTTGGACCTGGGGCTGCGCGAGATCCAGGCGGTCCTGGACAGCCGGCTCGACCAGGTGGCCGTGCTCCGTGAGCACCACCAAAGGCTGCTCGCGGAACGGGACCGGCTGGAGACGCTGGCCCGTACGGTCGGCCGCACCATCGCCGAACTGGAAGAAGGTAAGGACAAGGGCCATATGACGAAGATCAACAAGCCGGAAAACCTGTTCGAGGGGTTCCAGCCCCCCTCCGAGGCCGAGGCCGAGGTACGGGAGCGGTGGCCGCAGGCGTGGGAGCAGTCCCGGCAGGCCGTCGAGGCGATGACCTCCGAGGACACGGAGCGCTGGCAGCGTGAGGTGACGGCGCAGATGATCCGTATGGCGGAGTTCATGGTGGCTGGCACGCCGGTATCCGACCCTGCGGTACAGGCCGAGGTGGACGCCAACTACCAGGGCATCTGCCGGTTCTGGACCCCGACCGCGGTCGCGTACAAGGGAGTGGGCCAGACCTATGTCGACGACCCGCAGATGCGGGCCAACTTCGACAGGATCGCCGACGGTCTCGCCGTCTACCAGCGCGATGCGATGACCGTGTATGCCAATGCCCGGCTGAGCTGACCGCACGCGCCTAAGGGCTGTTCGGCGGGTCATGGGCGCAGCCAGAGGCGAATGGCGCCAGGCAGCGCTGGGGCGTGGCGATCGATGTCCGTGGAGCTCGCGCTGATCACTGAGCACGTGCCCCGATCGGACTCCGTTCCCTGTCAAGTTCTCCGTGTTGAGCTGCGGACATGAACAGGTGCGGACACGAACAGGTGAAGGGTGGGCGAGTTGCCGGAGCCGCTCGTCCACCCCTCGTTCCACCGCGGGTCAGTGCGGCTCGGTCGTTGGCCGGGCTCGTGGGTAGGGCACGCGCAACGCCTCGGCCGCCACGGGGGTGTGGTCGGCGGTGGCGTGGATACGCCCTAGTGCGCCGTTGGTGAGCATGGTCGTGACCAGGTCGGTGGCGAGGGCCTCGGGGTGCACGTCGGTGGTCTCCTCGGCGTGGCCGACGAACCCGGAGTCGATCAGGGCCGGTTGACGTCCGTGGAGGAGAGGGTGTTGGCGTCAGGGAAGGGGCGCTGCCACCACGCGGCCCAGGGTGGCAGCGACGGCGCGGCCGGTTGGGCGCTCATTCGGCGGGCCTGTTTACGCGGATGAGCGTCTGCTGGCCGTTGGCGACGAGCTTCCGGGAGCCGTCGTTCTGGACGCCGTAGACCTCCAGTTGGCAGACGGTCAGGGTGCGTCCGGGCTTGAGGACGGTGCCGATCGCTTCGAGGTGGTTGCCCGCGGCGGGTGCGAGGAGGTTGATCTTGTATTCGACGGTGAGGACTTCGGAGTCCTCGTCGAACAGGGTGAGCGCCGCGTAGCCGCCGGCGGTGTCCGCGATGGCGCTGGTGGCGCCGGCGTGGACGTAGCCGTGCTGCTGGGTCACCTCGCGACGGGCCGGGAGCACGATGTGTACGCGGCCGGGCCCGATGTGAGTGATCTGCGCGCCGAGGTGGGACATAAGCCCTTGCAGGTTGAAGCTGTCCTGGACGCGTTTTTGGACCGCGGGGCTCACCTGTTCCTGCTGCGTCCGGTCTTCCACGTGATCTCCTTCGTGTCCGTGTCGGGTGGAGCGGGACAGGGCATCAGACGGCCAGGCGTTCCGCGAGCAGGAAGGCGCCGATGGCGATCATCATGGCACCGCTGATGCGGGTGACGGCCAGGGCGGCCGAGGGCCGGGTCTTGAGGACGGTGCGGGCCAGGACGCCGACCGCGAGGTAGACGACGGCGCACGCGGTCAGGTGCACCGTGCTGAGCAGCCCGGTCTGCGCGGCGACCGGCCAGCCCGTGGCAGGGTCGATGAACTGCGGGAACAGCGAGAAATACAGCAGGAGCGCCTTGGGGTTCAGGCCACTGATCCCGGCCCCCTTGACTATGACCCGCACGCGGGAGGCCTCCACGCTCTCCGCGGCGGCCGTCGGTACGGTCGGCTGCCTCAGAACGCCCCAGCCCAACCACAGCAGGTAGCCGGCGCCCGCCACGGTCAGGGCGGTGAGAGCGGCCGGGGAGCCTGCCACGATCACCGCCAGGCCCGCGACGGCCACCAGCGCGTAGGCCGCGTGTCCGGCAATCAGTCCCGTGACGGCCGGGACGACCGAGCGTCCCCGCAGACCGGCGGAGATCGCGTAGGCCCAGTCCGCGCCCGGAGTGAACACCAGCAGCAGGTCCACAGCCAGGAAGGCCGCCAGCGTCGTCGTGTCCATCGGTCGTTCCCTCTCGCATGGCTTGCCCTGAGAGGGAAGGCTAGGCCGGATGCGCTCGTAAGTGTTTGCGTATTTACCCCATGATCGCGTCATGTGAGGGAGAATCTTCTCCATGGACGCCCTTGATCGGAAGATTCTTACCGAGCTGCAGCTTGACGGCCGTCTGACGGTCACCGAGCTGGCTGCCCGCGTGCAGCTCAGCGTTTCGCCCTGCCACCGTCGCCTGCGCGACCTCGAACGCGAGGGCGCCATCCGCGGCTACCGAGCGGTAGTGGACCCGGTCGCGGTCGGTTTGAACTTCGAGGCTGTCGTCTTCACCACCCTGCGGTGGGAGGACGCCGACACGGTCACGACCTTCGAAGAGGCCGTGAGCGCTATCCCACACGTCATCCAGGCGCAACGCCTGTTCGGCGAGCCCGACTACCTGCTCCGTGTGGCCACCACCGACCTGGCCGCCTTTCAGCAGCTCTACGACCAGCAGCTCGCCCGACTGCCCGGAGTCCAGCGCCTGACCTCCACCCTCGTCATGAAAAACGTCGTCCATGACCGCCCCCTGCCCGAGTAGCCGCCCATCCTCGAACTCAGTTGTTACGAAGGCCAGTTCACGGGTTTCCACCGGCGGAAGCTGTACGCCCCGGCGACGGCTTCCCGGATGGGTGAGCGTCGGGCGGGGGCGAGTCCTTGATTACAGTCCGGCCGTGCCGGGGGAGTTTCCGGAGGGGCAGGTGACGGCCCAGGCTGCCTCGATCATCCGGAAGATCTCGTCCAACGCGGCGTCCGGACTGGGCGCTTCGCGGGCCAGTGAGTAGGCATCGATCACGAACCTCGCGATCGTCCGGCTCGCCAGTGTGGTCTGTGACAGATCGGGATCGGCGGCGATGGCCGTTGCCAGCGACTCCGCGTGGCGCAGCCTCATCGACTCCTCGTACGCCCGCAGGGCGGGAGATTCGTCGATCATGCGCCAGATCGGGGTGGCGCTGTCCGCCGTGCAATGCCGGACCAGGGACTGGATCTCGCGGCGCAGCGCGGGGATGAGCGGCTCGTGCGGCGCCCGGCCGGTGACCGCCTGTGTGAGGCGTTGCTCGAAGTCATTGTCCTGCTCGAACACCAGGGCCTCTTTCGAGGCGAAGTGGGAGAAGAGCGTGGTGACGGCCACGTCGGCCTCAGCGGCCACGTCACGGATTCCCACTGCCTCGTACCCGCGTTCCAAGAAGAGCCGGAGGGCCGTGTCGGCGATCTTCTGGCGGGTCGCAGCCTTCTTGCGCTCACGGCGTCCGGGCAGCACGGTCATGCACTGACCCTATCAGATACGAACATGTATCAGCTCCAAAAAGCTAACCGTTAGTGCTATGGTCCACCGCATGAAGAAAGTGAGCTTTGCTGAGTTCGGCGGTCCGGACGTGCTGCACCTCGTGGACGCCGAGGAGCCCCACGCGGGCCCAGGTCAGATACGCGTCGCTGTGCGGGCGGCGGGCGTGAACCCCGTCGACTGGAGGATCCGTGAAGGCCAGAAGCTGGGGGCGCATCCGATCGAGTTGCCCTCCGGAGTCGGGCTGGACGCCGCCGGGGTGGTGGACGAGGTCTGCGAGGGCGTCGAAGAAGTCGAGGTCGGTGCTCACGTGTTCGGCGAAGGCTTCAGCACCTATGCCGAGTTCGCCGTGCTGTCGGCCTGGGCCTGTATGCCCGAGGGGCTGACGTTCGAAGAGGCGGCCGGGTACCCCTCCGTGGTGGAGACCGCGCTGCGCGTCATCCGCGAGGTCGGTGTGCGGTCCGGGCAGACGCTGCTGGTCAGCGGCGCGTCCGGGGGAGTCGGCTCAGCGGTGCTGCAGATCGCCCGAGACCGCGGCATCACGGTGATCGGCACGGCCGGGGCCGCGAACCAGGACTATCTGCGCGGCCTGGGCGCCCTCGCCACGACGTATGGCGAGGGCTGGGCCGAGCGGGTGCGGCAGCTCGGCCATGTCGATGCGGCCCTCGATCTGGCCGGCTCGGGCGTGATCCGCGAGCTCGTAGATCTGACTGGGAACCCGCAGAAGGTGGTCTCCATCGCCGATCTCGGTGCGCCGGAGCTCGGTGTCCGATTCTCCGGCGTGGCCGGGAGCGTACCGGAAGCGCTCGCCGTGGCCGCCGACCTCATCTCGCGGGGAAAGCTCCATATCCCGGTCGAGAAGTCGTACACGCTCGCCGAGGCCGCGGCGGCGCACATCGACAGCCAAGCAGGCCACGCGCGCGGGCGCCGGGTCATAGTCGCCTGAAAGCCGGTCGGGCGATTCGGGCCCTGGACGGCGGTGCGTGTTCGTCACCCTGAGATGACGGACGACCACGGCCCTCCGAGACGCTCTCCCGGCGGTCTGTCTCGATCGGAGCAGACCGCCGGGCTTGTGACCTGGGCTGTCGCCGATCCTCCGGGTCAGCAGCCCGCGGGTCTCCCACCCGTGCGGCCGATGAGCTTTCCCCGGCCCCGGCTCCGATCTCGGCCCCGGCTCCGATCTCGGCCCCGGCTCCGATCTCGGCCCCGGCCCTGACCCCGGCCCCGGTCGGACGGGCGGATCAGCGCAGTCCGGCGAAGAGATCGTTCTCGGGTACGGCCGCGCCGGTGGCGTCCTTGACACGTACGAAGGTCTCCATGCCCATCAACTCGCCGAACCTCTCCTTGCCCATCTTGAGGAAGAAGATGTTCTCGCCCTGACTGGCGTGCGCGGCCAGCGCGTCGAACTTCTGCCCGCTGAATGCGATGGTGTCCACCCACGTGGTGATCTGATCGTCGGGGAGTCCGATTTCGGCCATCGCGGCGGCCTCGGCAGGATCCGGCTCCGGCATGTCCTCGTGGAACTCGCGCATGGTCTCCCCGAACCGCTGCACCATCGAGCGGGGCATGGTCGTCCAGTACACCTTCGGTGTCAGCGCGGTCATCTCCAGCGCCGCCATCGTGATGCGGTGGGCCTGTATGTGGTCGGGGTGGCCGTAGAAGCCGTTCTCGTCGTAGGTGACGACCACATCGGGTTGGTAGTGCCGCATGAGTTCGGCGAGTCGGGCGGCGCCTTCCTCCACGGGGGTCCGCCAGAAGGATCCGGGGGCGTCGTTGGTCGGCCAGCCCGTCATCCCGGAGTCGGCATAGTCCAGCATCTCCAGATCGCTGATCTTCAGGACGTCACAGCTCGCCTCCAGTTCTCGACGGCGCGTCAAGGCGACGGCCTCCGGATCGTGCCCGGGATCGCCCGGCTTGGCACCCCCCGTTCCGTCACCGCAACCGCCATCGGTACATGTCACGAGAACCGTGCGGATGCCTTCCGCCGCGTACCGCGCGAGGACCCCGCCGGTGCTGGTGGCCTCGTCGTCGGGGTGAGCGTGTACTGCCATGAGCGTCAAGGGCCGGTCAGCCATGAAAAAGCCTCCTACGGAAATACGTCTTGGTCCGAGTGCGCGGCGGGCGTACCGCGACCCTGGGGCCCGGATCCTGGCGGGGCGGACGACCGTGTGGTCTCCGTGTTCCCCGCCGATGCGGCGCCGGTCCCTCGGTCGATGCAACCGTGCCGGCCGGACCGGCTGTTCCCGGCGGGGCCGCTTGGCCTTCCAGGCGTCGGTATTTCAACGCGAACGAGATACAGGCGCGACCCGCACATCTCAGTGCCACGTCGGATCCGACTTCCATCCGCCACCAGCCGTGAGACTCCGACACGAAATTTGAGACTCTACCCATGTAGGATCTCGCGGTTCGTATCCTATATAGAGGCTGTGACCTGTGGCTGAACCCGGTGTCTCAACTGATTTGTGCCTCAGCGAAAAGCGGCGATGCTACGGGTGACCCAGTCGTTGAAGGGGCTCGGGGCGCGGCCGAGCACTCGTTCCACGTCCAAACTAATCCGCAGTTCGGCGGGGTTCGGGGCGGCGATGATGTCCAGGGTGTCGTCGGCGAGCTCCGGCGGCACGAACTGGATCATTGCGGCCTTGGCCTCCTCGCGGGTGAGTTCGTGGAACCGCACCGGCGAACCGAGCGCGGCGGCGATGGCTTCCGTCTGCTGACGCGGCGTGATCACCTCGGGCCCGGTCAGCTCGAAGACTCCGCCGGTGTGCCGGTCGTCCAGCAGGCAGGCCGCCGCGACGTCGGCGATGTCCGCCGGGTCGACGATCGGAACCCCGACGTCGCCGAACGGTGCGGCGACCGTCCCCTGCGTGCGGACGGACTCCGCCCAGGCCAAGGCGTTGGAGGCGAAGCCGCCAGGTCGCAGGACGGCCCAGTCCAGGCCGGACTCCCTCAACGCGTCCTCCACCGCGCGCATCGCGATCCGCGACGGGCCGAGTGGCCTGGTCGCCACGCCCTGCGAAGACAGCAGGACGATCCGGCGGACCCCGCTGGCCGCGGCCAGGTCGATGATGTCGGTCGGCCGGGCTTCGGGGGCGTGCAGTTCGCCGGACAGCAGGAGGAACAGCGCCTTCGCCCCGTCCAACGCGGGAGTGAGGCCCTGCGGCTCGGCCAAGTCAGCCGGCACGTGCCGGACCCCGTCCGGCACCGACGCCGCGTGCCGCGACACCGCTGTCACCCGCTCGCCCGCTTCGGCCAAGGTCTGCGTCAAAGGCCGGCCCACATTCCCGGTAGCCCCGGTCACGACGATCATGTTCAGCTCCTAGTCCGTTGTGCACTGCGGCAATTGACACTAGGAGTCGGGCTTACTTTCCGTAAGAACATACCCAGAGGTAAGCTCCGGACATGAGGGAAGGCGCGCAGTTGACGCAGGCCGAGGCGGGCAATCGGTATGAGGTGTTTCACACCGACTGCCCTGCGCGCGACGTGGTCGACCACGTGACCAGCAGGTGGGGTATCTGGGTGCTGATCGCCTTGCGGAGCAATGACCTTCGGTTTTACGAGCTGCGTGACAGCATCCAGGGCATCAGCGAGAAGATGCTCGCGCAGACACTGCGTGCTCTGGTCCAGGACGGCCTGATCTGGCGGGAGGTCGAGCCGACGACGCCGCCCCAAGTCACCTACGGGCTGACCGAGTTCGGTCAGGACGTCGGCGAGCCGCTGACCGACTTGTTCGACCGGATCACACAGCGGCTGTCACCCAGCGGAACGTCCGCCGCGGAGCGGCTGAGCGCAACAGGTGGCAGGGAGGCCGCCAGTCTCAGTTCCGTGGCCGTTGGGCCACGAAATGGCCACCGGCCGTGAGATTCGGCCGGCCAATCCGAGAACCCACGCGTTTCCTCACCGACCGATGGCTCCGAACCCCAGGTCTCGCGGCGAGGGTCTGGGGCGGCACGACGACACATCGGCCGGCTCAGAGGCGAAGCTTCGGCGACCTCGCTCGGCACGCGCCTGTTCGCACGATGCACAGGCTCACGGGAGTTCCGGTAGTTGCAGTTCCATCAGTGGGGCGTACTGCTGGCCGGCATAGCAGTCACTGTCGTGCTGGTCGCCCTGTACGGAGGGGCGTGGCAGGGAGACTTTGACCGCGAGGGCGCGGGGGTGGTTGACCACCAGGATCCCGTTCTCGCTGGTGTTGAACAGTCCGGCGAACAGGGCCCGGTTGAGGATTCCGGCGTTGGTGAGTGCCTCGTAGGTGTGTTGGTCGTGGCACATGAAGTCGAAGGTGAGGGTGAAGGGTCCGGCGTTCTTGGAGCGGACGAGGGAGCAGTAGTCGAGCAGCGTGGCCATGGTCAGACCTCCTCGGTGGTGATGCGGAACAGTTCGGTGGGGGTGACGCCGGTGGCGACGTGGTTGAGGGTGAAGCGGTAGAGCGGGCCGCGGTCCATTTCGGGCGGTGAGTAGGGGTAGGCGAGGGTGGAGACCAGGCCGTCGTACTCGGGGATGGGCAGGTGCGAGGAGGCGTGGGCGACGAACGTGGAGATCGCGTGGGCGGTGTCCTGGTCGGGTGCGGTGACGGTGATCAGCACGCCGAGTTCCCGGGGCCGCAGGGGGGTGGGTTCGGTGCCGGCCAGGACCGTCCCGGTGCCGTAGAGGCGGTAGTTGATGTCGATGGTCTCCGGGTCGACCCTGCCGTCGAACACGTCGAGGATCTTGGCGTCGAAGTACTTCTTGGCCATGGGCAGGAGCTCGGGAAGGCGCTCGATGACGACCTTGTCGCGGACGCCGCCGACGATGACGGTCTGGTAGCCGACGAGTTCGGCGCCTTCGAGCTTGTTGGTGTAGCCGTCGGCCTCGACATAGCGGGAGCCACGGACGCGCACGGTCCGTTCGTCGACAGCCTCGTAGGTGGCGTGGGTGGTGTCGAGGGTGCCGGAGGGCTCGGTGATGTGGAACGGGTCGGCGTTCTCGTACAGCGTGTGGGCGGCGACTGAACGAGGGGTGAGGCGGCTGCCGTCGGCGAGCGTGGTGACATCGAAGTGGTCGTCGCGCAAGGTCACCAGGAGTCCGTTGGCATCGGGCGGGATCGCGCAGGCGGCGCCGCATTCGATGGTCTTGGCCATGTGCCAGGTGAGGCCGGGGTCGGCGCCGTTCAGATGGGGCAGGGCGGCGAACAGCGCGGTATCGCTGGCCCGTCCGGCCAGGATGACGTCGTAACCGTCGCGCAGGAGCTCCTGGATGGGCTCGACGCCCATCATGGCGACGGTGTGGCTGCGCTGGAACAACTTCCGTTCGATGACAGGGGCGTTGGCGAGCGGCCGGATGCGGCCCTGGTCGTACAGGCGCTGGAGGCGCTCTGCCGGTTGGTCGCTGTAGATGAGACCGAGTTTGAAGTGCAGGTTGTTCTCGGCGGCGATGGTTCGGGCCAGGCCGGCGACCCAGTCGACGCCGTCGTCGCGTCCGCTGGTGCCGCACGAACCGATGATCAGCGGCACTTGGAGGGTGTCGCGGGCCTGGAGGAGCAGACGCAGGTCGCGCGTGACGGCCTGGGCGGAGAGCTTGGGGGTCCCGGATCCGAGCGCCGCTGGGCCGGAGTCGGTGGAGCCGGCGTCGCAGGCGATCACGTGCGGGCCGGCGGCCACACCGCGGTCGAGGGCGGCTGTGTCGAAGCCGGCACCGAGGGCTCCGGTCGGGGCGAGGATACGCATGTCCACAAGGGCGACTTTCTGTTGTACGGGTGAGGGTCAGACGAGTGAGGGTCAGGAAGCAGTCGCGAGCGTCCGCTCGGCGCGGCGGCCCACGAGGGTGAAGACGGCGAAGGTGACCGCGCCGAACACGGCGGCGTTGAGGAACATGTAGCGCCAGCCGGTGAGGTCGACGGTGGCGCCGAGCAGCGCGGGGCCGAGGGCCATGCCGGAGGCTGAGGCCACCGTGTACAGACCGGTGTAGGCGCCCAGGACACGGTTGTTGGGCGCCAGGCTCCACAGGGCGACCAGGCCGTTGACGGAGAAGACGGCGTAGCCGATCGAGGCGATGGCCACGGAGGCGGCGGTGAAGGCCGGGGTGGGTTCGGCGAAGCCGACGAGCAGGCCCGCGACGAACAGGGCGATGCCGTAGCGGATCATGCGGAGCTCGCCGAGCCGGTGCGAGAGGTAGGCCAGCGGGACGACGCAGATGAGGAAGGCGATCGCGCCGGGCAGAGCGATGGCGCCGGCCGCGCCCCGGGTCATGCCGAGGACCTCGGTGCCGTACGGGGTGGTCAGGGAGCGCAGCGCCGCCCACATGCCCGCGAAGCAGAAAATGCCGGCCATGAGCAGCAGCCGGACTCGGCTCGGTTCCCGTACGAGGTCCTTGAGGACCGCCCACGGCGAGGAGAACGGGTCGGCCTGGCCGGTGTTGGAGTCCTCGCGGCGCAGCGCTGCGGGGTGACGGCGGCCCAGGAAGCGGTAGGACAGGACCACCATGACGATCATCAGGAACGGTGGGACGGCGAAGGCGGCCTTGAGGCTGTGGTCCACCACCAGCAGGCTGATGAGGGCCGAGACGATGATGGTGAGGCTGACGCCGGCCTTGATGAACCCCTGGGCCTTGCCGCGCTGTTGGGGTGCGACGTAGTCGGAGACCAGGGTTTCGGTGACGCCCTTGAAGGAGTTGGCGGTCAGGCCGAACGCGAAGACGCAGAGCATGAGCATCGGCAGGCTGGTGGCCCACGGGATCAGCGCGAAGGGCACGGCCGCCACGCACGCCCCGGCCACCACGATGGGCCAGCGTCCGGTGCGACGCAGGGCCAGCCGGTCGGAGATCAGGCCCATCCAGGGCTGGATGATGACGCCGAGCCCGGTGTCCAGGCCCATGATCAGGCCGATGACAGTGGCGGAGGACACGAAGTGACGCAGCTGGGCGGGGACTTGGGCGTCGTAGAAGTTCCACACCGACTCCTGGGCGAAGATCGCGAGGGTGACCCACAGGACGGCGCTTCCGCTCATGCGCTCCGGCCGTTCGGCCGCGAGCGCGGCCGGTGCGGCCGCCGAGGCAGGGTGCTGGGGTGGTTCGTCATGCAACACGGCGGCTCCTATGCCATATGCTATAGCAAAATAGCGGTGGCTGTGCGCCGGCGACCCCCTGAGGGGCCGACGGGCGGACAGCTGAAGGAAGGGGGTCAGGTGCTGGACAGCTGGACGAGCGCGGCGCGGTGGTGGGCGGCGGCAAGCTGTTCGGCGCGGTCCTCGTCGCGCTCCAGAAGGGCGTCCAGCAGTTCGCGGTGCTCGCGGTAGCGGCTGCGGAAGCTCTCGGCCCGGCCGGGGGCCAACTTCAAGGTCAGGTCGAGACGTTCCTCATCGCTGAAGGCGCGGGCCTGGGTCAGCAGGCCCTCCAGCACCGGATTGGCCACGCACGCCTCGACCTGGTGGTGGAATTCGCGCAGCAGCCGGAACGCGGCGGTGACCTGGTCGGCCACCGGAGCGTCGATCCCCTGGTCGGCCAGTGCCCGCTCGATCCCGGCGACCAGGTGGTCGGCGTGGTCCAGCAGGCCGACGAGCTCGGTGAGCTGCGCGGCCGTGGCGTTGCGGGCCGCGAGCCTGGCCATCAGGGCGGACAGGCGGACCTCGGCCTCCACGATCTCGCCACGGGCGGCGGCGGAGTGGTCGGCGATCCGCAGCGAGCGCGGGCCGACCCGCTCGACGACCTTCTCGTGCACCAGTTGGCGCAGCGCCTCCCGGATCGGGGTGGGGCTCACTCCCAGACGAGCCGCGAGGTCCCGCTCGGTGATCTTCTCGCCGGGCCGTAGGACGCCCCCGCGGATCGCGTCACGCAGCCGCCGGTAAGCCTGGTCGGCCAGCGAGGTCGTTTCCATGGGGCCGAGGGTGTCCTTGGTCATGCCGCCCAGACTGGCCCCTGCTATAGCAAACAGTCAATGGGTTCATTGCTGATTCCTTTCCGGGAGGTTGCCGCGACGCGTTCCTGGCCACCACGCGCTCCGCGCGCTCCACGTGGTCAGTGTGGTGGCGGCAGGGCGGGGAGCGTGACGGTGACGGCGGTCCCTGAGCCGGGGTGCGAGGTGATGCGCACGGTGCCGTGGTGCGCGTGGACGACCGCCTGGACGATGGCCAGGCCGAGTCCGGAGCCGCCGCGGGCTCGGCTGCGACTGGCCTCGGCCCGCCAGAACCGGTCGAACACACGGGAGAGGTCTTGCTGTGCGATCCCGGGCCCCTGGTCGGCCACCCGGATGACGGCCTCGCCGCCGGACGACTGGAGGGAGACGTCGATCGGGGTGCCGGCCGGAGTGTGCTGGATGGCGTTGCCGACGAGGTTGTTGAGGACCTGCTGGAGCCGTGGAGCGTCTCCGCGTACGTGGACGGGCGCGTCGGCGCGCAGGTGGATGGTGCGGTCCGGGGCGACGACGCCGGCGTCCTCGACCACATCGGTGGCCAGGCGTCGCAGGTCGACGGGTCGTGCTTCCAGGGGGCGTCCGGCGTCCAGGCGGGCGAGCAGGGAGAGTTCCTCGACGAGCAGGCGCATGCGGCCGACCTCGCTGTCGACCCGTTCCAGGGCCCGGTCGAGATCGGCGGGGGTGGTGAGACCGCCCTGGTGGTAGAGGTCGAGCCAGCCGGAGATGGTCGCAAGGGGCGTGCGCAGTTCGTGGGAGGCGTCGGCGGCGAAGGCGCGGATGTTGTCCTCCGCGCGGGCCTGGGCGTCGAAGGCGGCGTTGACGGCGGTGGCCAGACGGTCGGTCTCACTGTGATCCCCGTAGGTGGGCAGGCGTTCCTCGCGGGCGCCGGAGGCGATGGCGTCGGCGGCATTGGCCATACGCCCCAGTGGCCGCAGACCGAACTTGAGTATCAGCAGCGCGGTGGCGAAGGCCAGGACGAGGGTGACGCCGACGATGGTGGCCTGGCTGGAGACGAAGTCGGTGACGGTGATCCGGTCGATGTCGGTGCGCACGGTGAGGATGACCGCGGAGGCGGTGGCCTCCCCTTCGGAGGTCTTCACCGTCAGGCCGCTGGTGGGGATGCGCAGTGCGATCAGGTCGGGCACCGAGGGGTCGTCCTTGATGGTGACGACCTGGTCGAGCCGGCCTGCGGTCAGACCGTTGATCGCCCCGGGTACGCCGTCCCCCGCCTGGTCGGCGACTCTGCCGTCGGGGCCGATGACGGTCATGCCGAGGATGGGCGAGATCAGAGCGGACAGCTGGGTTCCGTCGACCGTCTGGGGGCCGGCGGCGAGTAGCCGGTGGACGCGGTCGCCGGATGCTCGCAGGGAGACCTCTGCCCGGTGATCCAGGTAGTTGCGCAGGGTCACGGCGCCGGCGACGGAGTTGCCGATGAGGCCGGCGGCCAGCAGCGCCAGGACGCCGATGAGAATCCGCCCGCGGATGGTGGCGAGCCGGCGGGGTCTGAGCGACAAAAGCTCCGGCCCTTTCATGAGGCGGGCCGGCGCAGGCTGTAGCCGATGCCGCGGACAGTGTGGATGAGGGGTTCGCGGCCGTGGTCGAGTTTGCGGCGCAGATTGGACACGAAGCGTTCCACCACGACGGAGTCACCGCCGAAGTCGTACTGCCAGACCGCCTCCAGGATCTGGGAGCGGGTCATGACATGGCCGGGGTGGGAGAGCAGGTAGTGGAGGAGCCGGAACTCGGTGGGTGACAGGTCGACCATGTCCCCGCCGCGGTGGACGGTGTGGCGTCTGTCGTCGAGTTCGAGGTCGGCGTAGCGCAGGATGCCGTCATCGGCCGCGGCACCCGCGCTGCCGCGGGAGCGACGGATCAGGGCCTGCAGGCGGGCGGTGACCTCGACGACGCTGAAGGGCTTGGTGACGTAGTCGTCGCCGCCGAGCTTGAATCCCCGGACACGGTCCTCGATGGCGTCCCTGGAGGTCAAGAACAGCACTGGCACCGTGACGCCGCGCGAGCGGATCAGCTGCAGCACCTCGAAGCCGTCCCCTCCGGGCAGGCCCACGTCCAGGACCATGACGTCCGGAGTGCGTTGTGCGAGATGCGTGAGGGCCTGGGGGACGTCCTCGGCGAGCTGGACGTCGAAGCCCGCGAAGCTGAGAGCCGAGGCCATCAGGTCGCGAATGCCGTTGTCGTCCTCGACTACGAGGACCGTGTCCGGGGAGTTCATGAAGAGACGTCCTGCCGGGGGCTGAGGGAGTACACCACGGGGGCGGATACCGGTTCATTCTCGTCCAGGCGTGCCCCTTCCACATCCAGGTCGGGCAGCCACTTGTCCAGTCGGCGCGGCAGCCACCACGCGCGGTGGCCCAGCAGCGACATGACGGCCGGCACCAGCGTCATCCGGACCGCGAACGCGTCGACGAGGACACCGACCGCCAAGGCCAGCGCGATCGGCATGATCGCTGGATCGTGGTCCAGCAGGAAACTCGCGAACACGGCCACCATGATCAGCGCGGCGGCGGTGACCACCCGGGAAGCGTGCCGGGCCCCGCCGATGATCGAAGCGTGGGGCCGCCTCGTCTTCACGTACTCCTCGCGCATGGAAGAGACCATGAAGACTTCGTAGTCCATGGCCAGGCCGAACAGCACGGCCATCACGATGATGGGCACGAAGCTGGCGATCGGCCCGGTGGAGGGCACACCGAGCGCTCCGGCGAGCCAGCCCCACTGGAGGACGGCGACGATCACGCCGAAGGACGCGCCGACCGACAGCAGGAAGCCGACGGTGGCCTTGACAGGGATGGCGATGAAACGGAACGCGGCCATCAACAGCAGGAGCGAGAGCCCTACCACAACGAGGGCGAAGGGGAGCAGGGAGGCACTGAGCTTGTCGGAGACCTCGATGCTGACGGCGGTCTGGCCGGTGACGGCGATGTGGCTGCCGCTCTGTGCCGCAAGCGGGGTGACCCGGTCCTGCAGCCGGGTGACCAGGTCGCTGGTCGCGGGATCACGCGGCCCGGTCTCGGGAATGACCTGGACACGCGCGGCGGCGCCGTCGCCGGAGTAGTCGACAGGACTGACGCGCGCGATGCCCTCGACGGTGGCCAGGTCCTTCGTGACCTTCTGGCCGGTGGCCTTGAGAGTGCCGGACGGCGCATCGGTGACCAGTACCACGAGGGGACCGTTGGCGCCGGGGCCGAAAGCGGCACCGATCTTGTCGTAGACCTGGCGTACCGCGGTCGAGGCGGGTTCGCTGCCGTCGTCGCTCAGGGCGAGTTGGAGGTGCGTGGCGGGAAGGGCGAGTGCGGTCAAGGCCAGGGTGACGGTGATGACCGCTCGCCACGGACGGCGTACGACGGCCCCCACCCAGCGCGCCCCCATCGAAGGCTTGCCGGCTGGATCCCGCGAGCCGCGCATCCGGCGTACGGCTCGTGAACCGGGCTTCGGGCGCAGCTTCTCCCCGGCGACTGCCAGGAGTGCGGGCAGCAGGCCCAGTGACATGGCGGCCGCGACGGTCACCGCTGCGGCTGTGCTCAGGCCCATCGAGGTGAGCACCGGAACCCCCGCCACCGTCAGACCGGCCAGCGCGATGATCACGGTCAGTCCGGCGAACGCCACCGCGCTCCCGGCGGTCGCGGTCGCACGGGCAACGGCGTCCTTCACGCTGCGGCCCTGTGCCAGTTCGGCGCGGTGGCGCGAGACGATGAACAGGGCGTAGTCGATGCCCACCGCGAGGCCCAGCATGATGGCGAGCGTCGGTGCGTTGTCCGAGACGCTCAGCACCGAGGACAGGCCCATCAGCCCCGCCATGCTCACCACGACCGCGAGGAGGGAGGTGATCAGCGGCATTCCGGCGGACAACAGGGAACCGAAGGTGATTGCCAGAACGGCGAGTGAGACGAGCACGCCGATCCCTTCCGTCGGCCCCACCGGGGGCTTGGACTGCTTGTAGGCGTCGCCGCCGAAGAGCACGTCGATGCCCGCGGCGCGGCTGCCGGCCGCGGTGTCCTTGAGAGCAGCAAGGTCGGCCTCGGGAACGTCCTGGTCCTTGGCCGTGGAGAACTCGACCTGGGCGACAGCCGTCCGCCCGTCCGGCGACACGGTCTGGCCGCGCATCGGGTCACTGACCGACGTGACACCGGGCACGGTGGCCGAAGCGGTCAGCGATTGCTTGAGCGCGGCGGCCTTGGCCGGGTCTTTGAACGAGGTGCCCGTGGGCGCCTCGAAGACGATCTCCGCGCTCTGGTGGTCGGAGGACCCGAAATGCCGGTCCATCTTAGCCAGGGCGCTTTGCGCGGCGGACCCCGGAATATCCGACTTGGAGTCGAAGCTCCCCGCGAAACCGACGCCCAGAGCGGCGATCGCGGCGACGACGAGCAGCCATAGGGCCAAGACCGTACGGCGACGGCGTACCGCGAACACCCCCCATCGATGCAGCAGCACAGCCATGATCACAGTCCATTTCCGTAAGAGGCGTCAGCGAAGCCCTCAGCGAAGCTCTGCCGCTTGACGGTTCTGCCCGGCACAACCTGACGGTTCCTTGACGGTTCCGGCTTCGCTGATCGCTTCGCGTTCTCGCTCGCCGAGTCGCCGCACTCCCGCGGCAGTCAGGATGGTTGGACCGCGGTGATCGCTCAGGCTCTCGCTCCCTGGAGGCGACGGCGGTTCGGTGACGCAGACGTGCCACCGGCATCACCTTCGCCTCGAAAGTGCGGCGCAGGGCCGCGTGGCGACCTGGTGAGAGACCGCCGCCGAGCGAGCCGACACCACCGGGCCTCTGGACGGGCCGTGAAGGGTTTCGGCGAGGCAGGATCACATGACTGATCCGGGCTTAGCCATGGCTGGGGCCGTCGTAGTAGCCGGGCCGGGCCAGCAACACGGAGTTGAAGTAGTAGCCCTGCTCGTCGTCCGGTTCATCGTCGCCGTCGAAGGGGCGCCAGAAGCCGAGCAGCAGGTCTGGCGCGACGAATGACGCGGGGTCCTCGTCGTCGGCGGCGATGGCCGTGACGTCGGACATGCGGGTCACGACCTCGCGGGCCGGGAGGCCGAAGACGTCGATTCCATGGAAGAACACGACATCCGACGGCTCGGAAGGGCGTCCCAGCTCGACGGATTCCAGCTGGTCACGCACGCATCCGATACTGAGCATCAGGCCGCTCGGCCGGAAGATGTGCTGACCCGCTCGGTCGGACGGGGAGATCGCCGTCGGTTCCCGCAGCGAGTCCAGCGCGCTGTTCGCAGTCTGGCGTGACATGCCAATCCGCAGGGGGCCGACGCCTATGGGTGGGGCGAGCTCGAAACGCATGTGCGCATGGTGTCACGGGCCGCGCCTCTCGCCTGAGGCGGCTGATTCCCGGTCTGCAGCGGAGGGTGCTGGTCCCGGGTCGGCGATGCGGGCTTCGAGGTCGGAGACGCGCCGGTGCTGGAAGCGGAGGTGGGATCCGGCAGCCTTCAGTCGTTCGTCGAGAGTGCGGTTGTCGGCGGTGAGCCGGCGGACGCGCTGCTTGAGCGTGGTGTTCTCGGTGATGATCCGCTGGACGGCTTCCTCGGCCTATTCAGCCCTGCAAATCGCTTATCTGGCCGAGGAGTTCGCCGATGCGGGTGCGTTGGGTGAGGATCTCGGCATGAGCGGCCTTGAGGCCCTCTTCGGCGTTCGGGGCTCGCTCGCGCCAGGTTGCTTCTCGCCTGTCGTCCTGCACGGCGAGCATCTGGGTCTGTCGTTCACCGGCTTCCGCCCCGCCGCACCGTGACCCGAACTCAGAAAAATGCCCTAGTTCGCCGCGCCGTCGAGCAGCCAGTTGTAGCGCAGTCGAAGCGCTCGCTCCATGCTGCCCATCGCTGCCGCGACCCCGAGTGTGATGTTGAGCCATAGCGGCAGGTGGATGGGCGACTCGAAGTTCCCGACGCGTGAGGCGATGGGAGGTATCCGGGAGAGCGGTTCAACGATCTGCACGACGAGAAGACCGGCACCTGTGAGGAGCGCGATGAGGGAGCAGAAGCCGATCCAGCGGCTCAGCGCCGGGTGGTCGCGGTCGAGGCGGGCGCGGCGGCCCTCGGCAGAGGCAGGGTGCGGGACGAGTTGGTGCTCCGCACCCGCGGTGGTGACGTAGTGGCAGCGTTTGATCCCGAAGCCGCTCATCGCCACCTCGATCGTGCCGTTCGGCACGGGGAAGGCGGCGGGGATCTTGGATTCGGCGTGGAGCTTGCCGTTGAGGTACAGGTGCGCCTTGACGTTGCCGGAGCTCTGGTTCTGCCAGTGCCGGACATCGATCGCGTACATCGTCCGACGACCGTCGTGCCGCGTCAGAAGAAGGTGGAACAGTGCGCGGCCAGGCAACTGCCACCAGCGGAAGCGTTGCAGGGGCCGCCCGTCCCCCGGTCGCACGCGCTTCGCGGCTCGACGCCGCTGCCGCTCCTCGAACATCGTTCAGCCTCCCCGGCGCTCGACCGAATCCCGCACTAGCACGCTGTACTACTGATGTGGGGGCTAAGCTATCACGGCGTACTAGTACGGCGTGATGAGAGGCAGCGGCAGTGACAGAGAAGAAGGAGATCGCCGGCACGCGGGACAGGATCCTCGCGGCGGCTGCGCTGATGTTCGGAGAGGACCCCTCGGTGAACCTGAGCGTGCGAGCGGTCGCGGCGCGGGCCGGGGTGAGTACCGGATCACTTCGGCACTTCTTCCCGACGCAGCGCGAACTGCGGGACGCGGTGCTCGCCGTCATCTATGACCACGTGGTCTCCGAGGACGGGATCCACGACCGTTCGGTTCCGGCACGCGACCGGCTCGTGAACTGCCTCCGGCAGGTGCTGGCTCCTGCCGGAGTGGGGGAACAGGCACGAGAGGCATGGGGCAGGCTCTTCGAGACATTCATCGCCCCCGAGCCGACCGACGAGGTGCGCGCGGCGTATCTCGCCATGGACCGGGAAGGGCAGCGCCGCGTCGAGTCCTGGCTGGCGATCCTCACGCAGGAAGGCGCGCTGGCCGCGGGAGAGAACACTCGACGTGCGAGATTCCTGATGACCGTCCTCAACGGACTCGCGACCGAGCGGGCGTTGCCCGCCGAGAACTCGATCCTGCGATCCGAGACGGAAACCCTGTACATGGCCGTCGACTGCGTCCTCAACTGCCGAACGTGATGACCGGTCACCTCCGACACCGACATGAACGCGTCTTGGTTGCGCGGCAACTCCGAACTCATCGCCGTCATCACACGACGAGAGCCCGGCCGGTGGCCGGGCTCTCGGAGGTTCGGTGGTTTCAGCTGCAGGCGAGGGTCGCTTCCGGAGGTCAGATGCCGAGTTGTCGCTGTACGGCCTGGGCGTCGATCAGGTAGTTCATCTCGTAGAAGCGTCCGTCACGCACCTTGTGGAAGGAGTACTCGGCGTACTCGATCGTTTCGCCGGTCGGAGCGACGCCGAACCACTCCTTCGCGGGGGTTCCCTTGTTGAACAGACGGGCCGCGACGCGGTCACCGTCGATGGCTACGTCCCGTACCCGCCAGGTGAAGTCCGGCACCGCGTCGCCGTGCCCCTTCAGCTCCGCGATGACGTCGTCCCGCGTAACTGGCCGGCCGTTCTCGGTGAGTTCGTCATGAATGAACTCGGTCATCCGGTCGAACTCATGGGCGTTGAGCGCCTCGATATAACGCTCGAAGACTTCGCGTACTTCCTTCTCGGACATGCTGACCTCTCTGCCGCCCCGAACCGAGGGGCGTGTATTCGGACGGTGATCGACCTGCGACGACGCCCTTCCACGAACTCGCCGTGGTGACTGCCGTCGTGATTAGGAACCGGGAGTACAAGCTTTCTATTCCGATCGGTATAGAAGTCGTGCGGATCATGACTCGGGAGTACGCTGCACGCATGGCTGGTTCACGGAGCGCCGTTATGGGGCGGCCTCGACAATTCGATATCGACGAGGCGCTTGAGCGCGCCATGCAAGTGTTCTGGGAACGGGGATACGAGGGGGTCAGCCTCACCGATCTGACCAAGGCCATGGGCATCACGAAGCCAAGCCTGTACGCGGCCTTCGGTAACAAAGAGGAGCTGTTCCGCAAAGCTCTGGAGCGCTATACCGAGGGTCCGGCCGACTACGGGACGCGCGCCCTGGAGGAGCCGACCGCGCGAGGCGTGGCCGAGGCGATTCTCCGCGGAGCGGTTCGGACCACGACGCGTCCCGGAGGTCCTGCGGGTTGCCTGGTCGTGCAGGCCGCGCTGGCGTCGAGCGATGCGGGTCGGCCCGCGCACGACATGCTGGTCGAGTGGCGGAACGATTCGGGTCTACGCCTTGAGGAGCGCTTCCAGCGGGCCGTCGACGAGGGCGATCTTCCGCGCGACGCCGACCCCCGACAGCTCGCCCGATATGTCATGACGGTGACGTTCGGCATCGCCGTCCAGGCCGCCGACGGCCTCGGCCGCGACGAACTCCAGGACATCGCCGACATGGCACTGGAGCGCTGGCTGCCGTAGCGGGCGTGCGGCGGACGCGCACGGGGCGTTCCGGCTGGTACCACGTAGCTAGGTCTGAATGACCCGGAGGCGCAGGCGCCGCTTGAAGTGGTGTGGGTGCAGGCGGTTCCGTAGGCGCGGGCGCAGGTGCCGACGGAGAGTTTGCGGCGTTCGAAGTGGCCGAGGAAGTCTTCCCATTCGGTGTCGGTGGGGGAGCGGTACTCCTCGGTGGGGCGCAGGCCACGCCGTGACGGGCGACGAGTCGCTCGCAGTCACCGGGGCGTGCGTCGGCAGGAAGATGTCCCAACTCTCTGAGCCACGAGTAGAAGAGGGTGCTGCTCATCCTGTCGCGGCTGACGGTCCGGGCCGCGGCGATGTACTCGAAGGTGTCTCCGGGGGTGATGTCCGGCAGACCTCCGCCCTTGGCCAGCATGATTCGGGTGGTTCCGCCTACGCGGCGACGGTCTCCGCCGGTCTCTTCGGTGCCGTCGCGCACAACGGCGCGGCGATCGTGGCGACCATCGGGTCCATCACCATTCCATGGATGAAGCGCTCCAGGGCGGGCGGCGAGACCGCGGCGCTGGTTCTGGCCGGAAACGCGGGCGTCGGCGCCACCTTCCCGTTCAGCGGCGCCTTTTTCATCCTGCTCGCGGCGCCGACCGTGCTGCCGGTTCTCAGCGCGCGGGACGTGGTCGGCACGATATTCGTCACCGGCGTGTGGATGGTCGCGATGCGGCTGATCATCGCCTACGTCATCGTCAAACGGCGTGGAGTGGGTGCGATGGCACCCGAAGACATCCATTGCTGCTCTGGCCGCCGGTGGTGATGCTGCTCGCCGGACTGGTCGTCGAGCGGAGCGCGCTCCCGCGCGGCGGCGGGGAGTGGTGGACGCTGTTGTCGCGGATCAGCCCCAAACTCGGCCTGATCGGCGTCACGATGGTCGCGGCCTTCGCGGCCTCCAACGTGTTGGAAACGCTGGGGATCGGCGAACAACTCGCCCCTTACCTGAAGCGCCTGGAGGGAGTGCCGCAGATCGTCGCCGCCCTCGTGGTGGGACTGATCGTCGTGATCGTCGCGGGCCCGCTCAACACGACCTCCACCCTCGCGGCTGTCGGGCCCGTCGCCTTCGCCGCCCTGACGGCGGCCGACGTCCCGCCGTACATCGCCTTCGCCGCCGTCATCGTGTGGGCCTCGTCCGAGGGCTGCTCACCACCGGGCGCCGCACCGTTGTACGTGGCCGCCGGAATCGCGTCCATCAATCCGGTGCGGATCTTCGTTCCTGTGACGGTCTATTACCTGGTGCCCTCCTATCTGATGGGCGTCCTGATCGTGGAGGAATGAGCGGCTGCGGCGGGGAGCGCACGGCCGGTCAGCCGGTTGCCCGTGATTCCAGCATTCTCCTGGCCTCGGCGACCACCGCTGGGTCGGTGACGAAGTGCGTGTCCTGCTCGGCGGATTCGCTGGAGGCGCCGAGGGGGATCCACGCACCCCCGCGCCGGGGTTCGGCGCGGCGTTTCGCGGAGAGGTGGACGGCGGCGACACCGGCGGCGGTCAGGGCCGGGATGTCGGCGGGGCGTACCCCGCCGCCCGCCATCACCTGCACGCCGGGCGCGGCCTCGACCATGGCGGCGAGCGCGGCGAGTCCTTCTCCGGCGGCCGGGGCGCCGCCGGAGGTGAGCACCCGGGTGAGCCCCAGGGCGGGCAACAGCGCGGCGGTGGCGACCGGGTCCGTGGACAGGTCGATCGCGCGGTGCAGGGTCACCTCGACGGGGCGGCCCGCCTCATGGGCCGCCGCGGCGAGCCGGTTGACGGCGTCGGTGTCGAGGCCGCCTTCGGCGGTGAGCGCGCCGACGACCACGCCGGACGCGCCGGAGGCGATCACGGACCGCACCTCGGCGGCCATCAGGGCGATCTCCTCGGCGTCGTGGACGAAGTCGCCCGGTCGGCAGCGGACCAGGACCTGCACCGGCAGGCCCACGGCGGCGACCGCCTCGACAAGGGCGGCCGAGGGCGTCAGACCGCCCAGTTCCAGGCCGGTGCAGAGTTCGACGCGATCGGCTCCGTGGTCGAGGGCGACACGGGCACCGGCCGGCGAGGTGACGGCGATCTCCAGTGCGGGCCGGCGGCCCGGTCCTCCTGGCCGGGGCCGCCCGAGTCCGGCGACCTCGTCGGCCGCCACCGGTGCCGGAGGCCGGCCCGCACCGCCGGCCCGGGGCGGGCCGACGGGCCCGGTGGTGTGGTCGGTCATTCGTCGTCCCCGGTGAGCGGCTGGTCGGAGGCCGGGATGATACGGGCTGTCAGATCCGGGTCGGCCATCTCGCGGTCGAAGGGGAACATCGGGCGGCGGATACGGCGGTGGCCCAGGCGCACCAGGTCCTGGTCGACACCGCCGGGAGTGAGGGCCATCTTCCAGCCGACCGACATGTCGAACAGCTCGGGCTCCAGATAGCCGATCTTGACGATCACGATGTCGGCGGAGCGCGGGTCGAGGTCGAGGTCGGTGAAGTCGTGCTCGTGGTGGTACGGCTTGCGCAGCTTGGTGAGGATCGCGTACACGCTGCCGGCCCGGACGACGACCTCGGTCTCGGCGTCCCGGTCGCCGTACCGGATCGCGTGGACCACGCCGGTGAGGGCGACGGGGCCGGCATGCCGGTCGTCGACCTCGGCTCCGGCGGTGACAGTGACGGTGGCGCCGACCCCGGCGGCGACGGCGGTCTCGATCGCGGCGGGGCCTGGTACCGAGGCGTAGATGACGGTCGGCCCGTCCTCTTTCTGGAATTCGGGGCGCTCCAGCAGCCGGGTCAGACCCCAGGTGACGTCACCGGCGCCGCCCGCGGTGGGGTTGTCGCCGGTGTCGCTGATGAAGTACGGCCGCTGGTCGGAGGCGAGGGCCTCGTCGAGGAGTTCGTCGTAGGTGCCGGTCGGGGCGACGAAGTCGAAGTCGCGGCGGGCGTTCCAGAAGCCCCGGGCGAGTCGTTCGGCCCCGGCCGAGACCACCGCCGTGTCGTCGCCGGTGACGACCACGACAGCGCGGTTGCGGGGTTCGTCGGCCCAGGCGTAGCCGACCCAGATGGCGGCGTCCGTCACGCCGTCGGCGGCCTCCAGCTCGTCGATCGCCGCGTACACGCTCTTCGCCGGTTCGATCCGGGTGGAGGTCTGCTCGCCGGCCAGCAGCACCGGGACCGGCACCCACGCCTTGACCGGGCGGGGGGCGCCGGACGCCAGCAGGTCGACCAGGTTGCGGACGGCACGCTCCTTGGTCTCCATGTGGTCCTCGTGCGGGGCCATCCGGTAGCAGGTGATCAGGTCGCTGCGGTGGGCGAGTTCGCGGGAGACGTTTCCGTGCAGGTCCATCGAGGTGGAGACGATCACGTCGGGGCCGACGGTGGCGCGGATCCGCTCCAGCAGCACGGCCTCGGCGTCGTCGATCCCCTCCACGGTCATGGCGCCGTGGATGTCGTACCAGAGGCCGTCCAACGGGGGCAGCGCGGCCAGGCGTTCGATGAGCTCGTCGGTGAGCCCGGTCCAGGCGGCGGCGGTGACGGTGCCGCCTGGCAGCGACTTGCCGACCAGGGCGCCGTGCCATTCGGCGGCCTCACGCAGTTCCTCGCCGGGGGCGAGGAAGGGGTACCGGTCGAAGATCCCGGCGCCGCGCGAGGGGTGGAAGGCGGGGGCCTCGGTGCGGGCCGGGGAGAAGGTGGAGGACTCGATGCCGAGCCCGGCGACGGCGATGACGGGGCGGGCGGCGGGGGTGCGGGTGTGCGACATAGCTCCTCGGACGGGGTGTGGTGCGGGTGGCCGGTTCCGCGGTCCGCCACGGGGGCGTGCGCGGACTTCGATATCCGGGCGGGCGGGGGGACTTCGGGAGTGGCCCTTGGACAAGGCCCCTGGGCTTGGGACTTGGGGTTCGGGGGCGGGGTTCGGGAACGGGGGATCGTCCGGGAGCCGGGGTACGTGCCGCGGCTCCCGGACGGGTACGTCGCCTCGCGCACGGAGTAATTTCCGGGACCGCCAGGCTTTTTGCAGCGGCGTCAGGTCCCTCCGCGGCTCGTGGCAATGTGCTGCCGGTCGTCACCGGGGGCGGCGCGGCCGATGTCGCCGAGGGCGCGGGTCAGGGCGCGCTGCAGGGCGAAGAGTCCGGCGCCGACCAGGCCGGCGTCGGCGCCGAGACTGGCCCGCTCGATGGTGAGGTGTTCGGTCACCAGCGGGTGGCAGCTCTCGTAGAGCTTGCTGCGCACCGCGGCGACGAACGGTTCGAGGGTGGAGAGGATGCCGCCGAGGTAGACGACGTCCGGGTTGAAGAAGTTGACGTTCGCGGCGAGCACCTGGCCAAGGTGGTCGCCGGCCCTGCGCACGGCGCGGGTGGCTTCCGGGTCGGCGTCGGTGGCGAGCCGTACCACGTCCTCGGGGCTGGCGACGTCGAGACCGCGTTCGCGCAGGATGCGGACGAGCGCGGCGCCGGACGCCACCGTCTCCAGGCAGCCGGTGTTGCCACAGGAGCAGGGGATGTCGGCGCCGCCGTCGATGCGGATGTGCGTGATGTCGCCCGCGGCTCCGGTGGCTCCCCGGTAGAGGCGGCCGTCGGCGATGACGCCGGCACCGATCGCCGAGCCGATCTTCACCATGATCGACTGCCGGTGCTCGGCGGGCCTGACGCTCTGCTCGCCGACCGCCATGCAGTTGGCGTCGTTGTCGACGGCGACCGGGACCCCGAAGCGCTCCTCCAGCCAAGCGGCGACCGGGAAGCGGTTCCAGCCGAGCATCCGGGACGGCATGACGACGGCGCCGGACGCGACGTCCACCGGACCGGGCAGGGAGAGCCCGACGCCCCGGAGCCGGTCGCGTCCACGCTGCTCGGCGAGGGACTCCAGGTGCTCGACGAGCCTCGGCAGGGCGGCCTCGGGACCGTCGGCGACCTCGAACGGGACGTTGGCGACGTCACGGACACCGCCGCCCGGGAGCACCACACCGATCCGGGCATGCCGGCCGCCGACGTCGGCGGCGACGGCGTACTCGTCGTTGCTGCCCGCCCTGAGGACTCTGCGGGGGCGGCCGCCGGTGGAGGACTGGGTGCCCTCCTCGGCTATGAGCCCGCGCTCGACCAACTGGGCCACGGTGAGGGAGATGGTGGAGGCGGCCGTGCCGAGGAGTTCGGCGAGTTCGGCGCGGGACGACGCCTGGCCCGAGGCGACGAGTTCGAGGACCCGCGTGGCGAGGGCGGTCGTGCCCTTCTGGGACACGCCCTTGGCGGCCTTGCGGTCCCGTGCACTTATTTCAGTCATGTACGAAGTAACTTCCGCAACGGTGGATGTGACGGAGACAGTACGCCCGTCCGGGCGGGCGGGGAACAGCTCCATGAAGGAAGTGGAGAGCTTCGACGCGGGTGAAATCGCCGCAAATTGCTACATAGGGACCCCCTGAGACGCCTGGAGCGGCTGGCTGTGACTCTATCGAGATCGCAGAAACTTACTTTTTACTAATTCTTGTTTGTTTGTTCGCCACGTCCGTCGTTGACTGTCGCCGTACACAGCGCCGACCCCGCGGCGCCGACCCGGTCTCCCGGGACGTATGCGGGTCCTTTCACTCTGAGGAGAGTCATGTTCCTTGCTTACACGGCGGCCGGCCGCCGCTGGGCCCTCGTCGCGGGTGCCGCCGTCACCACCGGCGCGCTGCTCACCGGCTGTTCCGGCGGCGGTACCTCGTCCTCCGGCTCGGCGTCGTCGGACACCATCAACTACGCCCTCCCGGCGAACTTCACGCCGAACTGGATCCTCCCGGTCGGCACCGCCTCGCACCTGAACACCAACAACTCCTCCATATCCCAGGCCGTCTGGGAGCCGCTGATCGCGTACGACGGCTCCACCGGCAAGGTCGGATGGAACAAGGACAACTCGCTGGCCACCGACGCGAAGTTCGCCGCGGACAGCAAGAGCGTGACGATCACCCTCGGCGATCGCCACTGGAGCGACGGCAAGCAGATCACCTCACGCGACGTGGAGTTCTGGTTCTCCCTGGTCAAGGCCAACAAGGCGGACTGGGCAAGCTATAGCCCGGGCAAGGCGCCGGACAACTGGACCTCCTTCAAGACGATCGACGACACGCACTTCACGATCACTTTCGACAAGGCGTACAACCAGGAGTGGATGCTCGCCAACGAGCTGAGCATGATCCGCCCGATGCCGCAGCACGTCTGGGACAAGACCAGCGACCCCGGCGCCGTCTCCGACCTGGACCGCACCGCCGCCGGCGCCAAGAAGGTCTGGACGTATCTCAACAACGCGGCCAAGAAGATCTCCGGCTACGCGACCGACCCGTTGTGGAAGACGGTCAGCGGCCCGTACACCATCAAGTCGTTCTCCACCGCGGGCAAGGTCGGGCTCACCGCCAACGCGAAGTACGACGGCGGTGGCAAGGCCAACATCAAGAACGTCAATCTGCTGCCGTTCACCACGGCCGACGCCGAGGCGAACGCCCTCCGCGCCGGCACCGTCGACTACGGCTACATCAACGCCACCGACCTGAGCCAGGAATCGTCCTTCAAGGCCAAGGGCTACTCGGTGAAGCCGTGGACCGGCTGGGCGATCACCTACATGCCGTACAACTTCAACAACCCCGCCATGGGCCCGGTGTTCAAGCAGCTGTACGCCCGCCAGGCGATCCAGAAGTCGGTGGACCAGGCCACCCTCTCCAAGGTGGTCTTCAACGGCACCGCCGTCCCCACCTACGGCCCGATCCCGCAGGGCCAGGACTCGTCCTTCGTCTCCCCGGAGCAGAAGACCAACCCGTACCCGTTCGACACGGCCAAGGCGAAGAAGCTTCTCACCGACCACGGTTGGACCGAACAGGGCGGCACCATGGTGTGCACCAGCCCCGGCACCGGTGACAACCAGTGCGGCGCGGGCGTCGACAAGGGCACCAAGTTCGAGATGCAGGTGCTGTCCCAGTCCGGCTCGACAGTGACCGACAACATGATGAGCGCGCTGCAGTCGTCGTTCGCGAAGACCGGCATCAAGTTCAGCATCAAGACCGCCCCGGTCAACTCCGTCCTGTCGCAGTCCGGCCAGTGCACGGCCGGCGAGTCGAGCTGCACCTGGCAGCTGTCCTTCTTCGGCACCGCGGGCAGCTGGTACTTCCCCGCCTACCCGAGCGGTGACTCGCTCTTCGCCACCGGCGGCGGCTCCAACTTCGGCAACTACTCCAACGCCGAGGTCGACAAGCTGATCACCGAAACCACCACGTCCTCCTCGAACGAGGCGGTGCAGAAGTACAGCGCCGCGCTCGCCAAGGACCTCCCCGTGATCTGGCTGCCGGAGCCCGATTACCAGATCTCCGTGGTCAAGGACGGCCTCGGCGGCTTCGCCCAGGACTCCCTCGCCAACTTCCACCCCGCCATGTGGAAGTGGACCAAGTAGGAGCCCGCGCGGGCCTGCGGCGCCGCCCGTCCACCCGGCCGGGCGGCGCCGGGGCCCGCGCACACTCCTCGCGCCACCCCGCCACACCGGCACCCGCCACGCCGACACCCCACGTCGCAGTGACGCCCGCGCGCACCACAGAGACGAAGCGACCGGAAAACACATGAGCACTTCCTCGTATCTGATCAAACGCGTCCTACAGGCCGTCGCGGTGATCGTCATCGTGACGATCGTCGTCTTCGGCCTGCTGCACGCCCTGCCCGGCGGCCCCGCGCGCGGCATCCTCGGGCCGCAGGCCACCGCACAGCAGATCGCCCACTTCAACCACGAACAGGGCCTCGACAAACCCCTGCCCGTGCAGTACTTCTACTACCTCGGCCAACTGCTGCACGGGGACCTCGGAACCTCGTACACCCTCAACGAGCCGGTCTCCCAGCTCATCACCGAGCGGCTGCCGAAGACCTTGGTCCTCACCATGCTGTCGGCTTTCGTCGGCCTCGTCCTCGCCATCCCGATGGGCATGTGGCAGGCGATGCGCCGCAACAAGCCGGTGGACTACGTCATCACCACGCTGAGCTTCATCGCCTACTCCACGCCCGTGTACTTCCTCGGGCTGATCCTGGTGCTGGTCTTCAGCCAGGGGCTGGCGTGGTTCCCGTCGCAGGCTCCGCAGGGCGAGACGCTGGGCCAGGTGATCTCCGAACCGCAGGCCCTGGTACTGCCGGTGGTCGCGGGCGCTGCCTCCATGGTCGCGGTGTTCAGCCGCTACATGCGGGCGGCTACCTTGGAGAACCTCTCCGAGGACTACGTCCGCACGGCCAGGGCCGGCGGCTCCCGCTCCCGCGCCATCCTGTGGCGGCACGTGTTCCGCAACTCGCTGACGCCCGTGGTCGCCATGCTCGGTTACTACGTGCCGGTGCTCTTCGGCGGTGCCCTGGTCGTCGAGCAGCTCTTCAACTACCCCGGCATGGGGCTGCTGTTCTGGACCGCGGCGCAGTCCTCCGACTACCCGGTCCTGCTGGGCTGCGTCCTGGTGATCGCCGTCGCCACCGTCGTCGGCACCCTGCTCGCCGACATCGTCCAGCGGGTCATCGACCCCCGAGTGAAGGCAGGTCGGGCATGAGCGCCGTCATCCAGCCGGACATGGTCCCGGCGAAAGCCGCCCCGCCGCGTGAGACCTCCGGCGTACGACTCGCCGTCCGCCGCTTCCTGCGCAACAAGCTGGCCGTCGTCGGACTCGCCGTCGTGGTCTTCTTCTTCCTGTTCTGCTTCGCCGGTCCGCTGGTGTACTCCACCGACCAGACCCACACCATGCTCCAGCAGGTCAACCTCGCCCCCAGCGGCGCACACTGGCTCGGCACCGACGCCGTCGGCCACGACGAGCTGGGCCGACTGATGTACGGCGGCAAAGTCTCCCTGACCGTCGGCCTCGCCGCGGGCGTCCTCGCCACCGTCATCGGCACTCTGTGGGGCGCCGCCGCCGGTTACGCGGGCGGCTGGATCGACGCCGTGATGATGCGGATCGTCGACGCCGGCATCGCCATCCCCGCGCTGTTCATCCTGCTGGTGGTCTCCGCCATCACCACGCCGGGCCTGACCGGTCTCGTCGTCATCCTGGGGCTGGTGTCCTGGCTGGTGCCGTCCCGGCTGGTCCGCGCCGAGACGCTGACCCTGAAGAACCGGGACTACGTCCTGACCCTGCGCGCCACCGGCGGTACGCACGCCCGGGCGATCCTGCGTCACATCCTGCCGAACTCGGTCTCCACCATCATCGTCGCCGCGACCTTCCAGGTCGCCGACGCCATCCTGCTGGTCGCCTACGTCTCCTATCTGGGCATGGGAGTCCGGCCGCCACAGACCGACTGGGGCGGCATGCTCTCCGCCGGTCTCACCGCCGCCTACTCCGGCTACTGGTGGCTCATCCTGCCGCCCGGCCTCGCCATCATCCTCGTGGTGTGGGCGTTCAACGCGATCGGGGACGGACTCCGCGACGCATTCGATGTGAGGGGACGCGGATGACCGCCACCACCAAGGGCTCGGCCGCCCGCACCGCGGTAAACGGCCCGATCCTCGAACTCGACGACCTCGGCGTCGTCTTCACCACCGAGACCGGCGACGTACCCGCGGTCAAGGGCGTGTCCCTCCAGGTCCGGCCGGGCGAGACGCTGGCCCTGGTCGGCGAGTCCGGCTCCGGCAAGTCGACCATCGCGCTCGCCGCGATGGGCTTGCTCGCCGGGAACGCCCGCGCCACCGGCAGCGCCGTCATCGCCGGCACTCAGATCGTCGGCGCGTCGGAGAACGGCCTCGCGGCGCTGCGCGGCAAGACCGTCTCCATGGTGTTCCAGGAGCCGGCCACCGCACTCGACCCGCTCACCCGGATCGGGAAGCAGATCACCGAGGTGATCCGCAACCACCGCGAGGTGTCCGCCAAGGACGCCGCCGCCGAGGCCGTCGAACTGCTGCGCCGGGTCGGCATCCCCGAACCGGAGAAGCGCGCCCACGCCTACCCGTTCCAGCTCTCCGGCGGACAGCGCCAGCGAGTCGTGATCGCCATGGCCATCGCCAACGAGCCCGGCCTGCTCATCGCCGACGAACCGACCACCGCCCTCGACGTGACCGTGCAGGCCGAGATCCTGGACCTGCTGCGCCGGCTCGCCGCCGAGACCGGCACCGGCGTGCTGCTCGTCACCCACAACATGGGCGTCGTCGCCGACTTCGCGGACCGGGTCGCCGTCATGTACCACGGCGAGATCGTGGAGACCGGATCGGTCGAGGACGTCCTGCTGCGCCCCGCCCACGACTACACCCGGCGCCTGCTGGCCGCCGTGCCCCGGCTGTCCGTCGCCGAGGCCGCGGACGGCACCGGCCGGCCGCCCGCGTCCGTACCGGCGGCCCGGACGAACCGTTCCGCGGCCGAGCCGTCGGCCCCGCCTGCCGGGCCCGGCGGCCCCGAGGGCGAAGCGGTGGTCGAACTGCGCGACATCAACGTGGTGTTCGGCCGCGGCAAGGCCGCCGTACGCGCCCTCGACGGAGTGTCGTTCCGGGTCGGACCGGCGGAGACCCTGGGCCTGGTCGGCGAGTCCGGCTCCGGCAAGTCCACCGCCGCCCGGGTCGCGCTCGGCCTGATCCCGCCCACCTCCGGCACCGTCTCCCTGTTCGGCGCCGACCTCGGCCGCACCCGCGCCCGGGCCCGCCGCGCCCTGCGGGCCGGCATCGGTGTCGTCCTCCAGGACCCGGTGGCCTCCCTCGACGCTCGGATGACCGTCGGCGAATGCGTCGCCGAACCCCTCCGGGTGCACCGTCGCGACCTGTCCGCCAAAGACCGGCAGGCCAAGGTCGCCGCCGTCCTCGACCGGGTGCGGCTGTCACGCGAACTCGCCCGGCGCGCGCCCCGCGAACTCTCCGGTGGACAGCGCCAGCGGGTCAGCTTGGCCCGAGCCCTGATCCTGGAACCCCGGCTGCTGGTCGCCGACGAACCCACCAGCGCGCTCGACGTGAGCGTGCAGGAAGCGGTCCTGGAGGTCATCACCGAACTCCAGGGCGAACTCGGCTTCGCCTGCCTGTTCGTCTCCCATGACCTCGCCGTCGTACAGCACTTCGCGCAGCGCGTCGTCGTGATGCGCGCCGGCCGTATCGAGGAGCAGGGCTCCACCGGGACGACCCTGCTGCGTCCGGAGACCGACTACACACGCCGTCTGCTGGCCGCGGTGCCGGTGCCCGACCCGGTGGTGCAGCGGGGCCGCAGGGCCGATCGCCTGGCCACCCTCGCGGCCGGCCGTACGGAGGCCCAGGCGTGACCGGACCTCTTCTCTCTCCCCGCACCCCACAGGACCCGGCCATTCCCACCACCCTCCGGCCGCTGATCGCCGGCATCGACATCGGCGGCACCACCACCCAGGTGGTGGTCTGCTCGGACGACCTGACCGTCCTCGACGGCGCGGAGGCCGCCACCCCGGCGCTTGAGGGCGGCCGGGCCATGGTCGGCGCCGCGCTCGACGCGCTCGCCCCGCTGCTGGCCCGCACCCCGGGCCGCCTGGTGGGCGCCGGCATCGGCGCCGCCGGCGTGGTGGACTCCGCGAACGGCCGCATCCTGGTCGCGAGCGACTCCTTCCGCGGCTGGGCCGGCTTCGCCGTCACCGCCGCCGTCGAGGAGGCCCTGGGCGTCCCGGCCTTCCTGGACAACGACGTCAACGCCTTCCTCTACGGGGAGGTCTACGCCGGAGCGGTACGCGGCGAGGCCGACGTCCTCGGCATGACCCTGGGGACAGGCGTCGGCGGCGCTCTGTGGACCAACGGCGCCCTGTTCGCGGGTCCGCACGGCGCGGCCGGCGAGATCGGGCACATCCCCGGCTTCGGTGACCTGCCCTGCTCCTGCGGCGGCCGGGGCCACCTGGAGACGCTGGCCTCCGGCCGCTCCATCGGGGCTCGTTACGCCGAGCGCACCGGCCGCCGCCTCACCGCCCGTGAAGTCGCCGAGGCCGCCGGCCATGGCGACGAGGACGCGCTCGCGGTGTACCGCGCCGCGGGCGCGGGCATCGCCCACGCGATCGTCATCACGGCGGGCGTCGTCGACATCACCACGGTGGTCGTCGGCGGCGGCGTCAGCCGCGCCTGGCCCCTGCTGGAGCCGGCCATCCTGTCAGCCCTCGCCGCCGAACCCCCGGTCAGCGGCCACCCCGTCCGCCTGGTTCAGGGCGCCCTGGCCTCCGACGCCGTCGCGATCGGCGCCGCCGCCCGCGCCCGGCGCGAACTGGGCATGGAGGCGAGGGCAACGGCGTAGGGACGGAACCACCGGCCCCCGAAGCCCGGCGGCGCGGCCCGCGGCCCCGGGGGTCAGCCCGTCATGCCCGACGAGGTGTACCCGTCGATGAACCGGCGCTGCAGCAGGAGGAAGGCGATCAGGACCGGGATGACCATGATCAGGCCGCCGGCGCTGACGAGCGTGTAGTCCTGGGTGTAGCCGGACTTGAAGGCGAAGAACGCGGTGGCGACGGGCATCTTGTCGCTGCTCTGGATGAAGGTCACCGCGAGCAGGAACTCGTTGTAGGCCCCGAGGCCGGCGACGAGTGCGGCCGTGAGGAGGCCCGGCCAGGCCATGGGCAGGACCACGCGGGTGAACACCCGCCATTCGCCTGCCCCGTCGAGACGGGCCGCCTCCTCGTACTCCTTTGGCAAGCCGACCATGAACGATCGGATGAGCAGGGTGGCGAAGGGGCTGAAGATGGCCCAGTAGATGATGACCAGGCCGAAGAGGCTGTCGTAGAGACCGAGGTTGGTCCACATGTAGAACAGCGGGACCAGGAAGAGCTGGATCGGCAGGGCTGTGGTGACCAGCAGGTAGTAGATGAAGCCGTTGCTGCCGGGCACGCGCAGTCGGCTCAGGGCGTAGGCCGCGCTGCTGGAGATCACGCATACGCCGAGCGCGGTGGCGATGACCACGATGGCGCTGTTGCGCAGGCCGACGCCCATATTGGCCTGCTGCCAGGCGTCGACGAGGTTGTGCCACCGCGGATGCGTGGGCAGGCCGAGCGGGTCGGCGGCGAGGCCGGAGCGGGTCTTCAGCGCGCTGAACGCGAACAGCAGCATCGGGCCGACGGCGAAGAGCGCGAGCAGCAGCAGGACGGCGTAGGTCGCGTACCGTCCGAACGAGAGTTTCCTCCGTGGCGTCCGTCGGGTCGTTGAGGTGTGCCAGGTACTCAAATGTCCCACCCCCGGCGGCGCAGGTAGAGGAAGCCGGAGACCGCGATCACGCTGATCATGGCCATGATGACGCCCATGGACGCGGCGTAGCCGGCTTCTTGGTTGGCGAAGGCGGTGCGGTACAGCAGGGTGCCGAGTACGTCGGTGGAGCCCGCGGGTCCGCCCTGGGTGAGGATGTAGATGTAGTCGAAGATCAGGAACGACCAGATCACGGTCATCAGGCCCAGGAACATCAGGGTCGGCCGGATGCCGGGCAGGGTGATGTGCCAGAACTCCTGCCACATGTTCGCGCCGTCGATACGTGCCGCCTCGTACTGTGAGGGGTTCACCGCCTGCATCGAGGCGAGGAAGATCACGACGAGGAAGCCCCACCACTGCCAGGTGTTGATGAACGCGACCGTGCCCAGGGCCAGGTGCGGGTCACCGAGGAAGTTGACGTCCTTCAGGAACGGCAGTCCCAGGTTGGCGAGGCTCTGGCCGATGCCCTGGTCGGGGCTGAGCAGGCTTTCCCAGATCGAGCCGGAGACGACGGTGGCGACGACGTACGGAATGAAGTAGGCGACGCGGAACAGCATCTGGAAGCGCTTGACGCGGGAGAGGAGGAACGCTCCGAACAGGCCCATCGCCATGGGCACCGTGAGGAAGAACGCCGTCCACAGGACGTTGTGCCACAGGGCGTTGCGGAACTCCGCGTCGCCGAAGAGGCGTTGGTAGTTGTCCAGGCCGACGAAATCGGCCGAGCCGAGACCGGTCCAGTCGGTGAAGGAGTACCCGATCGACAGGGCGCCGGGCACGGCGATGACGAGGGCGTTGACCACCAGCAGCGGTGCCATGAAGGCGAATCCGATGCCGGTGCGGCGCAGTTTGCTGCGACGGGCCGTGCGGGCGGGCCTTGCGGGCCGGGCCGTGGGCCGCTCGACGTGCATGACGGCCACGGGGTCACGCTCCCTTCGGAGCGGGCACGGGCGGTCGCATGCCGGCCTTGAGCTCCTGCTGGAACAGCTTGTCCAGGCCCGCGCAGTAGTCCTTCGGGCTGAGGTCGCCGGTGATCACCTTCTCCATCTGTTCGTAGATGTAGGTGTCCGACTTGGGCGGCCAGAAGGTCCAGGTCGTGTAGCCGATGTCCGTGGCCGCGTTGAGCTGGAGGTAGTGGCGCTCGACCCGGGGATCGATGTCCTTGGGGAAATCCGCTTCGGTCACCTTGACGGGGGCCGGAGCCACGCCTGTCGCGGAGAGCCATTCAAGTTGGCGCCGCCCGTCGGAGACCAGGTAGTCAAGCACGTCCACCGCCTGCGCGGGATGCTCGCAGTCCTTGTTGACGGAGTAGGCCGTGCCGATCGACAGCGGCTGCACCCCCGCGGGCACGCCGCTGTTCATGGACGGCAGTGGTGCCCAGTCCCAGGTCGCGTCGTTGCCGGCCGCCTTGCCGAAGTACGGGTCGATCTCGGTGAACGTCCAGGACCCGTTGAAGAACAGGGCCGTGTCTCCGCTCGCCAGCTGCTCGTAAATGGTGGTGAACTTGTTGGTGAAGTACTTGTTCGTGCCGCCGCCGAACCACCCCTTGTCGAACCAGCCCTTGAGCACGGCGATCGCTTCCACGAAGACGGGGTCGGTCCACCTGCGCTTCCCGGTGAGTGCCTCGTACAGGGCCTCGGGTCCCGCGAAGGTGTTCCAGATCCAGGTCACATGCCACTCGGTCGCGGCCTTGAACTCCGCGTTGCCCGCGCCGACCGGAACCATGCCCTTCGCCGTCGCGTCCTTGCAGAGATCCTCGAACCCGGCCCGGTCCGTCGGCGGCTTCCAGCCGTGCTTCCGGAACGTCGCGGGGTTGTAGAAGACGGCCATGGTCTCGTAACCGGACGGCACCGAATAGAGCTTGCCGTCGGCACGGCCGGCGTCCAGTGCCCAGGAGAGCAGATCGTTCGACCAGCCGAGCTTGTCCACGTAGGGGTCCAGCGCCAGCAGATTGCCGTTGCTGACATAAGGCAGGGTCTGCGCCGGGCCCGCGGTGCCGATGATGTCGGGGCCGCGGCCCGAGGCGATGGCGGTCTGGGTGAGCCGTCCGATCGTGTCGATCTGCTTCACCGACATCTGCACCTTGGGCACGTTCGCGCCGGTGGCGGTCTTGTTGTAGGCGTCGACGAAGTTCTGCTGGAAGTACGTCTCGATGTCCTTGCTCGCGAAGGCTCCCCAGTACGAGATCTGGTTGCCACTCGCACCGCTCCCTGAGCCGCAGGCGGACAGGGCCGTGGCACCCAGCGCGGCGGTGCCGGTCAGTTGCAGGAATCGGCGGCGTGAGAGGGACACGGTCATGGGGTGGTCTCCGAGTTCTGAGGTGCCCGGTGTCGGTGTCGGCGACGGGGGAGGGGCTGGTGCGGCGTCACTTGCTCATCACCAGCCGTACGGTCCGCTCGGCGAGGTCCGAGATACGGGAGCCGTCGAAGCCCCGGATGGCGCTGCGGGCGGTGTCGTTGAGGGGCTCGGTCCAGTGGGCCGGCAGCCGCTGGGCGCCGCTGATGATCCCGGCGACGCTGCCGACGGTGGCGCCGTTGGAGTCGGTGTCCCAGCCGCCCTGCACCGTGAGCCCGATGCTGGCGGTGAAGTCGCCGTCGCCCCACAGGAGCCCGGCCACGACGAGGGCGGCGTTGTTGACCGTGTGGACCCAGGAGTAGTGGCCGTAGCGGTCCTCGATAGCCGCGCGGGCCTGCTCCCAGGTGTCCCCGGCCGTGTGCCGGTCGAGTACGAACCGGACGGCTTCGGCCAGCCTGCTGCGGGGAGGGACGCAGGTAAGGGAGGTCTCGACGGCCTCGCGTGCGGTACCGGTGAACGCGGCGGCCACGAGTGCCGCGGCCCACATCTCCCCGTAGACGCCGTTGGCCGTGTGGGACAACTCCGCGTCACGGTAGGCGAGTTCGGCGGCGGCGCGCGGATCGCCCGGGCAGACGTAGCCGAAGACATCCGCGCGTATCTGGGCCCCGATCCACTCGCGGTAGGGGTTGTCGATCTTCCCGGCGCGGGAGGGTTCGTGTCCGATGACCAGATTGCGGTAGGTGGAGCGCTCGGCGGTGAAGGTCTGGGTGTACGGGAGCCGGTCGAGCCATTCGGCGGCCACGTCCTCACGGGTGTAGCCGAACCCGTACTCCTGAAGGATGTGCAAGCCCAGGATGGTGTAGTCGATGTCGTCGTCGCGCGCGCTCTCCGAGATCCGGCCGCGGGTGGTGTACGGCCAGAACTCGCGCAGCTCGAATCCCTCGGGCATGGGGTCCAGGACGGGGATGTAGTCGCGCAGGGGGTAGGCGTCGGCCAGCTCCAGATACGCGCGCAGGTGACCGGCGGTCCAGTGGTCACCGTACTCGACCGGCTTGCCGAGATTGCATCCCGCGCAGCGGCCGAGCCAGGCGCCCAGCATCCGGTCCCGGAGTTCCGACTCGCCGACCGTTGTCACGGCGGGAGCCTCGGGCAGTGTCGCGAGGATGGCATCGAGGCCATCCGGCTCGTCGTAGCTCCAACTCGCCTTGCGGGCGGTGGTGCTGAGCTGGTCCAGGAGCCCGCGGGCCGCGGCGACGTCGTCGCCGGCCGCCGCCTCGTGCCCGGCCGCGGCGAGTTCGCCCAGCTCGTATCCGCTCTCCTGGCGCTGCGCGAGTTCCCAGCGCAGCAGTTCACGCGGATCGTGGGCCTCGTGGTTGTTCACCGCTATTGCTCCTGTCGTTGACGTGGAGAGGACGTGGAAAGGACATGTGAGGGAGATCAGGCCGACTCGCGGCGCACGAGGGAGTTGGCGATGACGAGCTGCCGGGAGGGGTCCGCCCCCTCTGCGTTCAACTGGCGGAGAAGGGCTTCACCGCAGGAGCGGCCCACCTCGCGCGCCGGGTTCACCACGGTGGTGAGCGCCGGGGTGATCAGGGACGCGGCGTCGATGTCGTCGTAGCCGGTGACGGCGAGTTCGGCGGGCACGCGCAGACCACGCTTGCGTGCGGCATCCAGGACACCGATGGCGATGAGGTCATTCGCGCAGGCGATGGCATCCGGCCGGTCCTCTCGGTCGAGGAGGACCTCGGCCGCGTCCCGGCCCGCGTCCCGGGTGAAGCCGCCCCGGACGACGAGGTCCTCGTCGACCACCCGGCCGGCCTCGGCCAGGGCCCGGCGAAAGCCCGCCTCACGTACATCGCTGGGGCCGGTGTGCCGGGTTCCGCCGATGTACGCCACCCGGCGTCGTCCCAGGTCGCACAGGTAGCGGACCGCCTGGGCCATACCGCCCTCGTCATCGCTGCGGACCAGGTCGCCGAGGTCCGCGTCGAAGGGGCCGCCACCCAGGCGGACCACCGGCATGATCTTCCGGTGCTTGAGGAGGTCCTTCCTGGTGAGCTGGAAGGGGGCGATGACCACACCGTCGACACGCCGCGTCGCCATGTCCCGCAGAAAAGCGGTCTCCTGCTCGCGGGTTCCGTCGGTGTTGCAGACCAACGTGCGGTACCCGGCCGGCACCATCACATCGTCCAGCCCGCGCAGCATCATCGGATAGAAGGGGTTGGTCAGGTCCGGGACGATCAGCCCGACCGTCATCGTCCGCCGGGTGCGCAGTCCCTGCGCGAGAGCGTTGGGCTGGTAGCCGAGCTCCTCGATGACCCCGAGCACGCGGGCCTTGGTCTTGTCCGAGACCGGCCGGCGCCCCGACAGCACATGGGAAACCGTGGTGACGGATACCCCGGCCCGCGCGGCGACCTCTGTCATGCCGACCTGCGTCACTCTCGACCTCCGTGCAAAACGTTTGGCGTGGTGTGGCCGCCAGATTCGTCGCACCCTTGCCATGTTGTCAAGAGGTAAACCACGTATTAATTGGTGATTTCCAGGCGAGCTCGTCAGTTGCGGTAGGACCTCTTGACGAGGTCCGAGGTGTGGTCTTGAGTTTGCGCGCAAATCGTCTTGCGTCCTTGCGCGAGGAAGGTGTCAGTGACATCAACGTTCGAACGCGTCTACAGCGCGCTCATCCCTCGTGCGCCGGGTGACGGTGAGAAGTGGGCACTCGATCAAGGGAGCGAGGAAGTCCGTCCGCCCCGGGCCCGCAACGGCCTGATCGCGAGCGGGAGTTCGCAGAGGTGCCGACGGGGGACCGGGAGAGGGCGGGAACGCGGAACCGGGACCGGGCTCGTGAAGTAACCGTGAATACCCTGTGGAAGCGATGTCGGTGGGGCCGCTTATGCTGCACCGGATGATCACTCGGGACCAGGGGAGGGCTCGGCATGCTCGGCAAGCTGTTCGGCAGGGGAGGGGAGAGACCGGCGGTGGATCCACACGCCCTTCCCGTCCCGCACAGGCGGAAGAACGGGATGTACACACTGCGCGCGCTCGGGGACGAGCGGGTGCTCGCGCTGGTGGAGGCGGCCGACGCGGGTGACTGGGAGGACGTCAAGGCGGCGCTTGCCCCCTTCGATCTCGGTCGCGACCACCAAGTTCTGGGCGAGCTGGCCGACTTGGACGGGGTGCAGGACTGGATCGGCCGAGCGGTCGAGGAGGACAAGGAGCACCGGGCGACGGCCCTGCTGATATCCGGGACGCGCTACCTCAGCTGGGGCTGGGAGGCGCGCACCACCGCGCGTGCCGTGAACGTCACGCAGGAGCAGTGGCGGGTCTTCCACGAGCGGCTCCACATCGCCGAGGAGCAACTGTTCGAGGCCGCCGAGATGCGGCCGGAATGGATCACGCCGTGGCGCCGCCTCCTCACCTCCGGCCGCGGCATGTCACTGGGCCCCGCCGTCAACGGGACCCGGCTCGACGCCGCCCGGCGTCGCGACCCGCTGGACCTGGAGACCCACGTCGAATGGGTGACGCAGTTGCAGCCCCGCTGGGGCGGCGAGCGGGGCGAGGCCCTGGCGTTCGCCCGCGACGCGCTCGGCCGCGCCCCGCAGGGGCACCGGCTCGGCTGCGTGATCGCCATGGCGCACATCGAGGACTGGGTTGAGTCGGACCGTGAGGACTGCCTCGAAACCCCCGAGATCCAGGCCGAGTTGCGGAACGCGGCCGACCACAGCGTCCTCCACCCCGCTTACGCGCGGCGCCCGGGCTGGCAGCACGACCTCAACATGTTCGCCATGGCGCTGTCCCTGGCCGGCGAGCGCCACACGGTACGGCGCGTCTTCCAGGCGCTCGACGGCGCCTACACCAGCTGGCCCTGGACCTTCTTCGCGGAGCCCGAGAAGCAGTTCGCCCGTTACCAACGCCGCGCCTGAGCGCACGCCGAGCCCGGTCCCGCCCCCATCCGTCGCCCCTCCCACCTCGGACTGCCCGATGACTTTGCCTGACACCGCCGCGACCCCGGCCGGCGCCGACCGCACCTTCCAGGTGGATCTGCGCGGCCTCGTCGATCTCCTCTCCCACCACCTCTACTCCAGCCCGCGCGTCTATCTGCGTGAACTCCTGCAGAACGCGGTGGACGCGCTGACCGCCCGGCACGGCCTCGAACCGGCCGCCCCCGGCGACGCCTTCGGCATCCGCCTGTACGCCGACGGTTCGGTCGTACGCGTCGAGGACGACGGCGTCGGTCTCACCGAGGCCGACGTGCACACCTTCCTCGCCACGATCGGCCGCAGCAGCAAGCGCGCCGAACGCATCGCCGAGCAACGCGGCGACTTCATCGGCCAGTTCGGAATCGGCCTGCTCTCCTGTTTCCTGGTCGCGGACGAGATCCACGTCCTGAGCCGCTCCGCCCGCACCCCCGACGCGGGCGCCGTGGAGTGGCGGGGCCGCGGCGACGGCAGCTACACCGTCCGCACCCTGCCCGCATCCGCCCGTCCCCGGCCCGGTACCACCGTCACGCTGACGCCGCGCGCCGACGCGGGCGAGTGGACCCGGCCGGTGCAGGTGCACGCGCTGGCCCGGCACTTCGGCTCCCTGCTGCGCCACCCGGTGGTCTTCGACGATGGCACGGGTGGCCCGGGCGTATCCGTCAACCCCGAGCCCGCACCCTGGGCACGTACGTACCCCACCCCGGGAGCCCGTTCCCGCGGGCTGGCCGCGTACGGCGAGGAGGTCCTCGGGTTCACGCCGCTGGACACCATCGAGCTGGACCTGCCGGCCGTCGGCCTGAAGGGCATCGCGTGCGTACTGCCCGAGGCGGTGCCGGCCGGGCGCCGGCACGGTCACCGCGTACACGTCAAGGGCATGCTGCTGTCCGAGCAGGCCGAGGAGATCCTGCCCGAGTGGGCGTTCTTCGTCCGCTGCGTCGTCGACGCCGAGAGCCTGCGCCCGACGGCGTCCCGCGAGTCCCTGTACGAGGACGACACACTCGCCGCCGTTCGCGACGCCCTCGCCGAGCGGCTGCGCGCGTGGATCGCCCGGGCCGCCGCCAGCGATCCGGACCTGCTCGCCCGCTTCCTCCAGGCCCACCACCTGGCCGTGAAGTCGCTCGCGGTGCATGACGACGAGATCCTGCGGATGCTGCTGCCCTGGCTGCCGTTCGAGACCACCGACGGGCACACCACCCTCGACGAGTTCGCGCGCACCCACCGCACCGTGCTCGTGACATCGAGCGTGGAGGAGTTCCGCCAGGTCGCGGCGATCGCCTCGGCCGCCGGGCTCGGCGTCGTCAACGGCGGCTACACATACGACCGTGAACTGGTCCACCGGCTGCCCGAGATCAGGTCGGAGGCCAGTGTCGCCGACCTCGACCCGGCGACCCTCACCGCCCACCTCGACCCCGTCGACCGTGAGACGGAACTGGCCGCCGTGGCCTACCTCGCCCTGGCCCGCGACGCCCTCGCCGTCTTCGACTGCGATGTCGCGCTGCGCACCTTCCAGCCCGCCTCCGCCCCCGCCCTCCTCGTCGACAGCCGCGAGGCCCGGCACGAGCGCACCCGCTCCCAGCTCGCCCGTGAGCAGGAGGGCGGCCTGTGGGGCGACATCCTCGGCGCCCTGCGCCAGGAGGGCCCGCGGGCCCAACTGATCCTCAATCAGCTCAACCCGCTGGTCCGCACCGCCGTCGCCATCGACGAGCCCGAGCTGGCCCGCACCAGCGCCGAAGCCCTCTACGGGCAGGCCGTGCTGCTGTCCCGGCGCCCGCTCAGGCCCGCCGAATCGAGCCTCATCAACCGCTCCTTCCTCGACCTTCTCGCCCACGCCCTCCGCAAGGACAGCTGACGATGCCGACCGCACCCCAGACGACCGACGAGCTGTACCAGGCGCTCCAGGAGAACGGCCGGCGCCCCTACGGCCGCACCCGTACCGTCACCGCCGAGGAACTCGTGGACGCCGCCGAGCAGTTCGCGGAGCCCGTCCCGCTCGTCCACGCGCTCCTCGATCTCCAGGAGGCGTACACCTACGGCTCCGAACCCCGGAAGTCGCCCGTCGTCTTCGCCCGCCTGCTCACCTTGTTCGACGAGCGGCCCGACGTCTTCGACGAGCGCGGGCGCCACCTGCTGTTCTGGCGGTTCAAGTGGGTGTCCAACGCCCTGCGCGCGTTGCCCGAGGTTCCGCTGGCCGGTCTGCGCCAGTGGCTGACGGAGATGCGCGACCGGTACGGGAAGGCCGGCCTGGGCCTCCACCCCTACTACGGACAGGCGTACCAGCTCGCCGCCCACATAGGGGAGGACACCGCCCTCGCCTACGAGCTGTGGGCGGGCCGCACCCGCACCCCGCTCAGCGACTGCGAGGCCTGCGAGATCTGCGAGGTCGCTCTGTACCACCTCGCGGCGGGCGACGATGAGCGGGCGCTGAGCGCCTGGGAGCCCGTTCTGGACGGAAAGGAATCCTGCCGGGAGGAGCCGGCCCGCTCCTTCTCGTACGCCCTGTTGCCCCTGCTGCGCACCGGCCGCGTCGACCGGGCCCGCGAACTGCACCTCGCCGGCTACCGCGGCTGCCGCCGCAACCCCTCGATGTCCGGGGAGGTCGGCCGGCACCTGGAGTTCTGCGCGCTGACCGGCAACGAGGCACGCGGCCTGGAACTGCTCGCCGAGAACCGGAGCCTGTTCGACGAGGTGGACTCGCCGCTGGATCTGCTCGACTTCCTCACCGGCGCGGAGGTCCTCCTCCAGCGCGTCGAGCTCCTCGGCCACGGCGAACTGCCCGCCGCCGGATACGCGGGCCGCACCTGGACGGTGGCCGGCCTGCGCGCCGAGGTGCGGGGCCGCGCCGACGACCTCGCCGCCCGCTTCGACGCCCGCAACGGGACCACGGCCCACACTGACCGCCGCGGGGCTCGCCTCGACCGTGCCCCGCTCCTGGACACGCTGGAACTGACCCTGCGCACCCGCGGCCTCGACGACGTGACCCCCGCCGCCCCGGTTGCCACGTCCGCCGCCCGTACGACCACCGCCGTCCCGGAGACGCTGCCCGAACTCATCCGCCAGGCACGGGCGTTGGACGAGCAGGGGCACCCGGACGCACAGGCCTGCTGGGCACGGCTGCGCACGCTCGCCACCGCCCGCGGCTACACCCACCCCGACGACCCGGCCGTGGGCCCGCTCGTACAGCTGCGCGCGGACCTGCTGGCCGACGAGGCGAGCCGGGCGGGCGAGAAGGGCGAGTTCACCGCCGCTCTCTACGAGGAGGCCGCAGGCCTGTACGACGACGCCGGGGCGCCGGGTCAGGCGGCGGTCGCCCGCGCCTGCGCCCTGCTCGACACCGCCGGGATCCCCGCGGAGGGAGTCGACGGAGCCGAGACGAAGGCCGCCGCGCTGAGCGCAGCCCACGCGTCCATGGTCCGCCTGCATGAGGAGACGCCCGGCCTCGCCCCGTACCAAGAGGCACGCCTGCTGCGGCTGCGGGCGACCGCGCTCGGCATACGCCTGCAGACATCGGGGAGCGAGGAGCACGTCGCGCCGGTCTTCGCCGAGGTGGACCTGCTGCACGCGTTCGCCACCCGGCATGACTTCGGCGGGCAGATCTCCGGCGCCCTGCTGCTGCGGGCCGGCACATACGCCATCTCCGGCGACCTGTCCGCCGCGGTCGCCGAGGTCGACGGCCTCCTCGACCGGCTGAAGGCACACGGCCCCGCCTGGCACCTGCCCCGCGCGCTCGGACTGCGTGGCCGGCTCCGGCTCGGCCTCCAGAACGCGCAGGCCGCGCAGGCCGCGCACGCGGACCTGGCCGAGGGTCTGCGACTGGCCGCCGACTGGCCGGCCGACGCGGTCGACACCGCCCGCCTCCACGGTGATCTGGCCGAGGCCTGCATGCACCTCGGTCGCCCGGACGAGGCACTGCGGCACCTGACGCGCTCGGCGGACCTGGACCTGCGCGGCGGCAGCCGGACGGACGCGTTCTGCGCCTACAGCAACGCGGCTCAGCTCTGCCTCGACCTGGGCCGTGTCGAGGACTGCATCGCCCTGCTCGACTCCCTTCTGGCCGAACCGGACGTCGCCGCCGGCGAGATGGACGGACGGCTTGTCGCCCAGCTGCGCCTGACCCGCGCCCGCGCGCTGCGCGCGGGGGAGGACCTCAAGGCCGCCGCGGTGGAGTTCGTCGCCCTCGCGGCCGAGTCGGCAGGCTGGGACGACGACCCGGGGAGCCACGCCATGATCGCCGCGGAGACGGCCGTGCTCCTCGGTGAGTCCGGCGAGTTCGGCCGGGCCCGCGAGGCCGCGGACCAGGCGCTCGCCGCCCACGCCCTGGCCCCGCGCTACGAGCAGCTCAGCAACTGTCTGCGCGAACTCGCCCGCCTTCAGGCCCAGCAGCAGGGCCCCGACGGACTGGCCGACGCCCTCGCCTACCTCACCGACGCCGGCCGGATCGCCGACGAGGCGCGCGTCGCCGAGTACGAGGCCCACGGCCGCTCCCTGGACACCGCCCTCGCCTACGAACAGGGTCGGGTCAATGCCTACGTCGGCGAGTACGAGGACGCCCTGGCCGCCCTGGAGAAGGCCATCGCCCTGCTCGGCGAGCCGGGGCCGGAGGAGGACCGCGTCGGTGAGTGGGCTGAGTGCGTCCGTCTCGCGGGTGCCGTGGAGGGTATCTACCTGAAACGCCCCGCCCCCGCCCTCACCCGCCTCGACGCGGCGGTCTCCCGACTGACCGCCCTGGGCCACACCGAGGAGACCGAGCAGCTGACTTCCCTGGCGGCCCGACTGCGCGACGAGGAGTGAGGAGTGACGCGACGGGCGCGGTGCCGGGCTGCCCCCCAGCGCGGCGCCCTCCGCCGCGTTGACGGAGCCGCGTTGGGGGTCAGCCCGGCCGACCGATCAGCGCCTGGGCCATGGGCGAACGACTCCGCACACTCGGCGTTCGGCTCGCCGGGACCCGCTCCGCCGCACTGTTCCGGTTCGCCACCGAAGTGCCCGAGGCGAACCTCGCCCGTACCCTCGGCAGCCACATCAACGTCGCCGTCAAGTGGCGGCGTTGGTGGGGGTGGGCGCGCTGCTGCCGGTGTAGGAGGGGAGGTCGGCCACCAGCTTGGTGAGGGCCGGGTCGCCGGCGTAGCGCCGCGCGTGCAGGTCGGCGATCTTCTGGGCGATGTCGGGAGGGGTGAAGCGGTTGTGGTGAGAGATCATTTCTCTCCCTTGACGATCTGAGGTCGGCCTTCGGGGTCCGCGGTCGAGGCTGACCAGAGCCGAGCAGCGCCGTCACCGCCTTGATCGGCCAGACGCAGGGCGCGGTCGAAGCCGATGTCCTCGACCGACGCGATGCACGCGAGCCCGTACAGCGTGCCCCACAGCAGGTCGCGGGCGTCCTCGACACTGGCGGTTTCGGCCGCGGTCTCGGCCGCCCAGGCGCCGTGGAGGCAGGGGCGGCCCCAGGGTGTCGCCGTGCTCGGCGAGCCATGCCGACAGGGCGATCCCATCACGGTGTCCGGCGGCCGGTTGAGCCTCAGGGGGCACGATGGCTTCGGCTTCGGCTTCGGCTTCGGCTCAGGTCGGGGTGGGCAACTGTCCGCCCCAGGGGCGTACTTCATACCCGGAAAACCGCTTGCCTGCGTCAACCGCCATGATGATCCTGGACCGATGGACCTCGATGATGCGGCGCGAGCATGGCGTGAAGACGGCTTCGTCATCCTCCCCGGCTTCATCCCACCCGATGAGCTGAAGTCTGCGGCGGGCGAACTGGACTTGCTCTTCCCGTCCCCCGAGGGGTTCCACGACGCAACCGACGCGCGACGCGAGCGCTTCATCGGCGACCAGTTCTCAGGGATCGACTACTTCCCGTTCGCCAGCACGGAGATCAGCCTGCTGGCGGTGAACCACCGGATCCTGACGCTCGCCGGGACGCTGCTGGAAGACGACGGCTTCCAGATCTACGGGGCGGAGGCATGGGCGAAGTACGCCGGCGCCAGCGACTACGACCAGGACCTGCACCGCGACTACCTGGGCCACACCCTCCTGGTGCCCAGCACCGCGCCCGGCTTCCGCCAGCTGGAGATGTTCGTGTACCTGGCGGATGTGCCCGAGGAGTTCGGCCCGGCGCACCTTGTCCCGCGAAAGCACACGGCCGACCTCCCCGCCGTGCCCGACAGGTATCTGCGGGCCGGCCTCGAAAGCAAGAGCCGCTTCCACGACGGCAGCGGCAGCCCGCACCTGTACGGAGCGCAGGTGTCCGCGGCCGGTCCTGCCGGGACAGTCGTCGCCTTCGAGATCGGCACCGTTCATCGCGGAACGGCCATGACCGCGCCGCGCGGCGCCCGCTACACCATGCACCTGAACTTCCGTCCTTCCGGTGTCCAATGGGGGCAGCGCCGGGGCTGGGCCTATGCCGCCGGTCAGCGGGACTGGTTCAATTTCGTCGAGCGGGCCACCCCGCGCCAGCTCCAGGCGTTCGGGTTCCCGCCGCCTGGACATCCGTACTGGACACCGGAGACGCTGGCCGGGATGGCGCTGCGGTATCCGGGGCTCGACCTCACGCCGTGGCGCCAGCCTGGCTGATCCGGTGATCCCAGCGACCTCACCGCCGCCGACGCCCGCGCCGTCCTCGACGTCAACCTCATCGGGGTCGTCCGCACCACCGCGTTCCTGCCGCTGCTGCGCCGCTTCGGTTCACCGGGAGGGGATCGCCGGACGGTGTGCCGGGTTCCCGGCGTGCGTAGCTGACCGGCGGTCAACACCGCAGCTGGGCAGGGCTGTCGGAGGACCGACGTTTTGTAGACTCTGCGGCAGGCGGGGAGAGGCGGCCGTTCCGGGACCGTCTCCTGGGAGGGCGTTGTTATGGCAGGTCATGCGGGGGATCCACAACGGGGCGGTACGGGCGGCGGAACCCCACCGCCGCGTCCAGCGCCGGCGCCCACCCCTGCCTCGGACCCGGTGCCGCAAGGCCCAGCAGCCTCGCCCGACAACCGCCTGCGGCGCATCCGCCGCCGCTACGGCGCCCTCTCCACCGCCAACAAGCTCGGGCTGTGGAGCGCGGTCGTCGCTGCGCTCGCCTTTGCGGTTCCCACCGCTGTATCGGCCCGGCAGGCACTCTTCCCCGCCGAACCGGCCACGCTACTGGTCGAGCCCAACGAGCACTTCTGCCTGAACCGTTGGTATGTCCCCGAGACCGAAGCCGCGCTGCGCCCCAGGGTGAGCGATGCCACCCCCGGGCAACTGGCGAGCTGGCGGCAGGAAGGCCGTATCGCCCATGCGGGCGCCTTGGAGGCGGCCGTCAGTGTGCACGGCAACGCCGGTTCGTCGGTCGAGATTCGCGACATCTCCGTCACGGTGACGCGCCGCGAGAAGCCCGCGCCGGGCACAGTGACCGGTACGCCTGGCTGCGGGGCCGGTCCCGAAGAGCCCGCGTACCTGGTGGTCGACCTGGACACACTGCCGCTGAACCGCCCCGTCCCCGCCGCGTATCTGCTGCGCAGCCCCCAGCAGAGGTCAGCTCGGCAGATGGAGGAGGATATGGGCCAGTCCCTCAGCCTGCCCCACACTGTCGCCGCGGACGACTTCTACTCGCTCTTCCTGGTAGGCCGCGCACAGAGCCACGACTGCCGCTGGCGAGCCACGATCACCTGGTGGGACGGCGAGAAGACCCACCGCAGTACCGTCTCGGACAAGGGAGGCAGGGACTTTCGGGTGGTCCCGACCGGCGACGACGCACCGTGACCCCGCTGGGCGCGCGCGGGAGGAGTTGTATGGTCCGGCCCCTGCCGACTGGCGGCTCTGTCGGCCTTGTCGGCAAACGATGCGCCAACTGCGCCGGCGACGGCTGCCCGAAGGACGCAGAGGAGTGCTGGGAGCAGATGACAGCCGTCCTCGACCCCGCGCGGGTGCCGCGGAAGGCGATGAACACCGACAAGAAGTGTCCGGCGGATCACGGGTGGCGTCAGGGTCGGAGATTGGCCTTACCCGTGCCGCACGGATCCAGGCCGCGCCCGCATGACCCACATGTACCCGGCCAGGCCAAGGGATCCGCGCGCCATGGCGTCAGCCCACGCCGGCATGATGCTGCCCCAGGCGTTCCATCCCAGGCTCCAGAGGAGGAGCAAACTCAATGCGCTCGCCACCATGACCGCGCTCCCGTACTTGACCAGTGTTGTGCGGCTTCTGCCCAGCCAGCCCCCCAGAAGCCCGGCTGGGATCTGCACCATCACATGGAAACCTGCGCATACCAGCGGCACAGTGAAGAGGAGGATGAAGGGACTATCAGCAGCGGGATCGCCTGACGATGTCGCGTAGCCGGGGTTCAGCATCCACGACGGCGGCACCAAGAACGTGAGCAGGAGTATGGCTCCGCTCAGATGCATAGCGCCCAAGTGCCGCAGTGTGGAATGGGAAGCCCTGACGCTTCGCCCCCTGGCAGCCGGACCAAAGGTTCTCTCGCTCATGTTTCCTCTCCCGTCGCCGTATGCAGGCGTAGGTCATGGTAATCAGGCGGCTTCCCGGCGCGGGGGCGGTGCGCGTTGACCGTGTGGACGTTGAGGTGACCTAGGCCGTGGTGTAGAGGTTGTCTGACGTGGCACGTTTCGCGCGCTTCTTGGAGCAGGTCAGGGCGGCGGCCATGGCCGGGCCTCGGCTCTGCCAGTCGTTGGGGACCACGTACGGGATACCGGCGCACGTGGGAACACTCGGACGCGACGATCAACGAGCTTCCCCTCGACGCCCCCGGCCATGTGCCGTGGTGGCCGGAGCCCTATGCCAACACGAACCTGTTCGCCGTCATGGCCCATGTCCTCGGTGAGTCCAACCGGCATGCCGGGCACGCCGATATCCTGCGCGAGGGCCTCGACGGCCGGGCCGGGGTGCGCGCCGAACACGAGAAGCGGATCGACGAGGAAGCCCGTGCGGCGAGGAAGCCCGTGCGGCGAGGAAGCCCGTGCGGCCTACCGCGCGAAGATCGAGCAGGCCGCCAGGCCGGCCGCACCCATCAAGGCTCAGAGGCTGTCCCACGTGACGTGATGTCCGTGCTGCACGATGCCGGTCGTGGATGCTGATCTGTCGAAGCATCTGGCTCCTGATGAACTCCGGGAGCCGGCCGCCCCGTTGCCGCCGCCGTTCGCTGCCCGTCTGCAAGGTGGTGAGCCCACTCCGTGTGACGAGCATGAACCGAAGCCGGCGGCCTGTGGCGTCGGCAGCACCGGGCAGTGCTGGACGAACCCGGGGCCCGCAGCGAGGTGGACTGGACCCCGGCGGCGCCGACCCGACCCGTCAAACTCCGTGCGGACAAGGCGTACTTCTCCGCCGAACACCTGGCCTGGCTGCGCGAGCACGGGCTCGTCGCGCGCATCGCGCGACCCGGCATCGAGTCCGGCGAACGCCTCGGTCGGCACCGCCGGAGGATCGAACGGTCGATCGCCTGGCTCTTCGGCTACCGCCGTCTCACCGTCCGATACGAACGAGAAGGCTCGCACTCCTGCGCCTTCCTCGGCCTGGCCGCCGCCCTGACCTACAACAAGAAGCCCGCGAAACGTGCCACGTAAGACACCCTCTTAGCTTGGCGTTTATCCTCGGCGGGCTTGGTGTTCCTTGATCGACTCGGCGCGTTTGACCGTCTTGCCGACGTCGTGGCGCCTGGCCCGGTG
>NZ_JBFAZD010000041.1:0-70039 GCF_040681655.1 Streptomyces sp. NPDC051662 | reverse complement strand
CGATCTACACCAAGAAGGGCGACGACAAGGGAATCACCACCTGGTCCGACCTCTGCGGCAAGAAGATGGTCGTCCAGCGCGGCACCGTCTCGCACCGAACCCACGCTTGGGCCTGGCGTCCGGATCTGGTCACAGGCCGGCTCCCCTCCGGCAGCCGAAGCTGCACCTGCGGAAATTCCCTCGCGCTGTGGCCGGAACGGGCTGAGACTCGTCTCATGGCTGACATGGGGGCGTTCCGGGACGCGGTCACCGCATGGGCGGCGGGCGGCCCCGGCGGCCCCGCGCACGAGCTGGCCGCGCGGCTGCCCGTCCGGGTGGCCGTTCTGCTCGAAGGGCCGAGCGACGTCGCGGCGGTGAACGCGCTGGCCGAGAGCCGCGGCCGGAACCTGGCGGCCGAGGGGGTCTGCGTCCTGCCGATCGGCGGTGCGATGAGCATCGGGCGCTACGCCCGACTCCTCGGCTCACCCGGCCTGGACCTCCGCCTCACGGGACTGTGCGACGAGGCGGAGCGTCCCTTCTACGCGCGCGGCTTCGCACAGGTCAGCGCGGCACAGCAAGGCTTCTTCGTCTGCGCGGCAGATCTGGAGGACGAGCTCATCCGCACGCTGGGCGTGACGCGGCTGGAGGAGCTCATCCGGGCGGAAGGCGACCTACGCGCCCTGCAAACCTTCCTGCGCCAGCCCGCGCAGCAGGGCCGCGCCCCACAGCAGCAGTTCAGGCGCTTCCTCGGAACCAAGAAGGGGCGCAAGATCCACTACAGCCGCGTACTCGTCGAGGCCCTCGGCCCCGACCACGTCCCAGCCCCACTCGACGGCCTGCTCTCCAGCCTCTGACCGCTGGGTGACGTCAATCGCTTGGGGCGGGAGGACTCCGCGCGAGTATCGCAGTAGTCACAGCCTCTGGCCGGCAGAGAAAGAACTCCCGGAAGGGTGGAGCAAGGCGGGCAAGAGCGGCTCCAAGACGGAGTGCCTGAAGTACATCGAAGAGGTGTGGACGGATATGCGCCCGTTGAGCCTGCGCAAAAAGTTGGCGGCGGACGCCGAGCGGACAGCAAGACCGTGCCGTCCGAGCGGACCTACTGGACCGACGACAACGGCTACCTGGTCGGCAAGAACAAGGGCGGCCCCGGCCAGACGTGAACGATCGCTCCGTGGAAGCTCACTCCCAAGGCCCAGACCCGCCAGCCCTCCGCCATGCTCACGGGCCTGTTCGGACCCATCGGCGATTTCCTGCGCGTCTTGGGCGTCTGACTGTACGACCGCACCGGGGCCGCGAACGCGAGCGCCCAGGGGGGACTCGGCGTTCCTCGGCGCAACATTCGACGGTATCGGGCGCCGATGCGAAGGGCCACGATCCCCCAGTGGGGTGTGGGTGATTCTTTAAGCACGGCAAGGCAGGGCCGCGGCCAACGGCACCGTCGGCCGGTGTGCAGGGGTTATGTCGCTGGAGCGTCAGCCCCGCCCCGGGCGCAGGTGACGGGAGGCTGCCAGACAGGAGGACAGCCATGTCGCATCCGATCGGTTAATGATCAGTTCGTCGACAGTGATCATCCCGTCCAGGGCTCCGTCGACCCGTATCGAGTGATCACCGACACGGAACATTTCCCAGTCCGCGTCGCTGTGCCAGAGCCGGGCGGTCTTGTCACCCCGGCGCTGGGCGAAAACGAGTTCCTCGCCGTGCTCGTTCAAGAAGTAGCCGACATAGTCCTTGCCGGTGATGGCGCCACCGCAGAGCCGCGCCAGGAGCGACTCGATCGCAGGAGGGTTGTCATTCATTCCGTGGGTTCCTCAATCGAGCCGGGGTCCTGCTCTGCTGACGAGAGCGCCAGCATCCGCTCGGCCGACTCCAGCAGCGTTTCGTAGGTGATCACTTCTATGCGTGCCATGTGCGTGTTGTAGGTCCGCAGCGTCTCCGCGACTTCGTGGGGAGTGATGCCTTCACTCACATACCGCGGATGTCCGATGACGACGGTCGCCGAGGCCCTCCGAGTGTCGATGCCGTACCGCGTAAGGATGGTCTGGCGGCTCTCGTCCAAGGTTCGGAGATAGTTCTGCGCCTGGGAGACTGCGTGGTGTGCCGGGGAGCCCAGCATGAGGTGACCACTGGGCCGGATGATCAGCTTCTCGATGTTGGCGCGCTTGAGTTCCACCACGTGCAGGGATCCATCACCACGCAGCAGCGGAATGTCGAGAATGGTGTCCGCGGTGTACTGGCGGCGGGCAAGCTCGGCCACGTAGGCGCCGCCGAAGATCCACTCCTGGTTCTTCAGACAGGCATGGAGGGCGCCCTCGGAGCTGTCAGGGTGGTCCACCGCGGCGCGCAGGGAGGCGAGACCAGCCCGCCTGGCCCGCAATTCGAGCAGTTGAGCCAGCATTCCCGCGTCAGCCTCCGCCAAGACATCACTCATCATCCGGGCCGCCTCCGCGGAGGCTGGTCGGGGCAGGTTCCGCAGGACCAACTCCATGTGCCCGTACTCTTGAAGGCGCTTCAGGTACTTGGTGGGAAGCTGGATTCCACCCTCTCCGCTTCCGATGCCCAGGTGGTCGGTGGACCGGGCGATGCCGCGAAAGAGTGCGTGAGCGTCGGCGGCACTTGCGTCTGGGTTCTCGGCGCACAGGGTGTCCAGGACGGCCACTGCTCGCTCGACGCCCATGGAAACCATCCGCCGCATGTACTCTTCGCTTCGCTGCCTCGCCCCCTCGTCGTAGTAGTTCTCCAGGGTGTCGAGGAAGAGCTTGCCGCCAGCATAGCCGGCGAACCTTTGGAAGCGCTGGGCGAGCGCGAAGTCCTCATGCAGGAGGGACTCTTGCGCAACATCCTCCAAGGCATCCACCAGCGGTCGGCCCTTGCCATACGTCCCGCCGAAGCCACCCCCCACGATGCGCAGCACCGCGTCGATCCGCTCCCGCACGCTCGCATGCTCGGTGAGCTTTCGTGCCTCCTCGACCATGAGCCGGAGCGAGTAGCTGGATCGGAATTTCGCCATGCAGGTAACCCTAGAAGTGGGCACTGACAACCACGGCGCAGGGAATGCGAGGCAGCAGAGAGTTGGCGCCAAGGGCGTGTTGCGAAAGTAGCGCCGTCCGCCCGCAGGCCAGGCGGGACTTTCGCAACACGCCTTAGACGAGTAAGCCCGAAGTCCCGTTTGCCCGGGGGCGTCTGGCAGGCACGCTCGCGCGTACCACGACGTGCCGCTTCATGAACCCGGGCAGGGAGACCCGGCCGCCGACAGCCTTCTGCCGTTCATGTCAGCCCGTCAAGGCCCACCGGACAGTCGCCACCACACCCAGGATCAGCGGCGGCGCCAGCCACCACGGTCCCATGGCACGCCGCACCGAGGGCGCGACCGTGATCAGCAGGGCGAGGGCGCTTGCCGCGATGGTGAGCACGCACGACAGGACGATTCCGGCGCGCGCGTCGTCGTCCCAGCTGCCCGACGGCTGGATGGCCAGCGCTATGTAGCAGAACCAGGCCGCGATCAGATGAATGATCACGAGCGGGACGCCCAGGACCCACCGCGGGCAGCCCTGATCCTCGGTGGTCCGCGTGGCTTCAGGGCGGTCGAGCATCAGCGCAGTGCCTCCCTTGCGTTGTTGAGGTCGTTGTTGAAACCGCGGCCGTACGCCTGGGCGTCGCTTCCCTCCCAATACGGGCCGCCGTTGTACCTCGCGGCGAGTTCCTGGTACTGGGCGGGTGTCATCTCCTCCGGCGGCACGTTGGCGAATTCGCTCCCCGCTTTGAGCTGCGCCAGGTACTCGGATGCGATGAAGATGTTCTGTCCCGGGTCCTGGAGGGACTCCTCCACGACCGACTGTTGGTGCTCAGTGAGGTTGTCCGGATCGTAGCCGAGTACCTCGGCGCCCCGCCGTACCTGGATCGCGATGGGGCCGAAGGACGTTTCGTCCGGGGCGCCGCCGAGACGCCATGGCAGGTTCTCCGGCGAGATGGGGCTCAGCCCCCAGGGGGCGTCGGGCTGTTCACGGATGGTGTCGGTGATGTCATCCAGGAAGCCCGGCCGGCCGCCGATCTCCTGCCAGGCGATGCCCGCGACCATGTCTGCGGGCAGTCCCGAGTTCCTCGCCGCGGCCTGGATGATCTCCTTGTTCGCGTTGATCCACTCCCTCCGTTCCTGGCCCGAGGGCGGCGGGTCCCAGTAACCGTCCTTCGCGGTAGGCAGGTTGGCCACTTGCATGCAGATGTCACGGAGCGTCGGCGAGATAGGGCCGTCCCCGACCTGCGCGGTGTAGTCCTGCTTGAGACCGGCGCCAGGGAGATGAGTGAGAGGGTTACCCCTCGCCTCCTGGGCCTCACCCCGCATGGCAGCGATGGCCGAGAAAACGTCCACACGTTCGACGAAGCCCATCCGGGTTGTCGCGGGCTGGGCCCAGGTCCCGGTCGCTCCTACGGGGGCCGCGGGCCCGGGGGCGTCCGGTACGTGCCGGACGCCCCCGGGCAGACGGGACTTCGGGCTTACTCGTCTAGGTCACCGTCAAAGTCACCGGGCCGCCCGGCATCGGCGTGCCGTTCGGGAAGCCGAACGACGAGGACTTGGCCGCCTGGTCGGAGAGGCGCAAGCCGATGGTGTACGTCCCCGGGGCCACGTTGGAGGGGAGCGGGAAGGACAGGGTCAATGGGCCGCTGAAGGTCAGTGAGGTGCCGCCGAACGCGGCCTCCGTCCGCTGCCCCGAGGAGTCGATCAGGGAGATGTCGTAGCCGTTGACACCCGCGGTGGTGCCGGAGACGTTGACGGTGAGACGGATGTCCGTGGAGTGGTCCGTGGACGCGATGGTGGTGGGTGAGAGCGTGGCCCGGTCGATCTCGGGCAGCACCGTGACAGGTGCCGAAGTGATCGTCAGACCGGTCTCCGGTGCGCCGAACTCGGAGCCGTACAGCGCGACGTTCCCCGCGTTGTCCGTGATGATCACGCTGGTGATGGCGCAGGTGAAGGTCCGCTGCGGCACTTGGTAGTCCACCGAGACGGTCCCGTCCGCCGCGGTCGACGCCGTGGTGGAAGTCTGCCGACAGCCGTTGACGCTGTTGGTGTCGACGACCGCCGACGCGACCCCGCCCCGGTCGCCGTGCGGCCGGAAGCCGACCTTGATGTTCCGGGCGCCGTGCCAGGTGTCGACCGGGTTGGGCGTCGCCGTGAAGTCGTCCGCGGAGAGAATGTCATTGGAGGTGACGTGGACAGGCGCGGCTGAGAGGTTGTCGTAGGTGCTGGTGTTGCCCGCGTTGTCGGTGAGCTCGACCTTCGAGACGGTCCAGGTGCCCGATGCCGCGTGCGCGGGGAAGGTCACGTACACGGGGCAGGAACCGGCGTAGGTCTGGCCCCACTCGATGTAACCACAGCCCTGATAGCCCGCGTACCAGGTCCACTCGATGGCGAACGAGCCGGTCAGCTGCCGCCCGTCGGGGCCGGTCAGCGTCAGGGTGCCACCGGAGACACCGGCCTGGGCGTCGTGCACGTCGAGCTCGTAGGACATGCTCGATGAGTTCTCGCCGACGTAGACATACGGCTGCCGGCCGTTGCCCACCGCCAGGTCGTCGTACGTCGGACCCTGCTCGTCGGCGAGCGTCTTCGCCTTGAACGTGCTGTGGAACGCACCCAGCCTTTCGGGATCCCAATCCAGTGAGGTGCCCGCGGTGTTCCAGGCCTCCAGCCGGGTGACGGCCCAGGTGACCGACGTCCCGGCCGCGTACTGAGGCACAGCCAACGTCCACTCATAGGTGGCCTCTTGGGGGGTCGAACCGGGTACCAGCGTGATGTCCTGGCCGAACGAGCCCACCTCATAGGTCCCGACCAGCGGCACGCCCACATACGTGCCGGCCGTCGCGCCCTGGCGGCGCAGCTGGACCCGCGCGCTCATGCCCTCGCTCTCCGGGGTGGTGTCCGTCATCGTCCACCGGAGCGTGACGGTGGTGCCGTCGGACGTCGCGTCCACTGTGGACGGGGTGAAATCCATGGCGGTGACGGCCATGGTGCCCGCCTCCTGCGTCGCCGCGGTCCCCGTGACCGGCGTCAGGGCCAGCGCGAGCCCCAATCCAATCGCCGCCACCATCCGTCTCAGCCGTATGCGCACTGTGCCCCCTCATTCTGTTTTTGTCCCCCGTGCTCTCGGGGAAGCCGGACTTTAACAGCGCCGGTCGCCCAACCGCACCGGGAATTCGGTGATTTGTACAGCCGTGCCCGTGCCGTCAACGGGAGCCGCATTAGGTCGAGTTGGAAGAGAAGAGCCCCGGCGGGGCAGGCCGTGGAGTGCCTGTCCCGCCGGGGCGCGAGCCTGGAGCCGGGGGCGGGCGGGCCGGCGCGGCCGGAGCGCCCGCCGCCGCTCAGAACAGCAGGTTGTACTTGTTGTAGCCGTCGGCCAGCCACTTGCGCGGACCGAAGATGTCCACGCTCGCCTTGCCGGTGCCCGGGTACAGCCACAGGGTGCCCTTGGTGTCCCGCGCCATGATGTCGGCACGGCCGTCGCCGTTGACATCGCCGGAGGCGATCAGCGACGTGAAGTCCCAGCCGGTGCGGACCGTGATGCGGGCCGAGAACGGCGTGGTGGCGCTGCCCGTACCCCGGTACAGGTGCACGCGGTTGGCGGTGTCGCGCACCAGGAGGTCTGCCTTGCCGTCACCGCTGTAGTCGCCGCGGCCGAAGACCTTGTAGCCCTTCAGCGACCCGGTGGCGAACTTGACCCGTGCGTTGTACTCGCCGTTGCCCTTGCCCGGGAACACCCAGCCGTTGCCCGCCGTGTCGAGGGCCACCAGGTCGGGGCGGCCGTCCCCGGTGACGTCACCGGGCACCGCGTACGAGGTGTAGGCGGTCCCCGACACCGTCGTCACGGCGATGTTCTTCATCGTTCCGGTGGCCGGGTCGCCCTTCAACAGGTGCAGCCGGCCGTCGGCCTTGTCACGGACCAGGAGGTCCCAGCCGCCGTCCCGGTCGATGTCCGTCTGGAGGCCCCAGGACAGGGTCCCCCAGCCCGACCCGAAGTTCGTGGCCGGGTTGAGCGAGGTGCCCTTGCTGGTCTGGACGGACAGGTTCCCGGACGACGCCCGCACCACCAGGTCCGCACGGCCGTCGTAGTTGTAGTCGGTGTCGTTGATCCGCGGCTCGGCCGCCCAGGTGTACGGCGACACCTTGGTGAACACCGAGTAGGCGCCCTTGGCCGTACAGCCCTCGACACCCCACGAGACGATGCCGATGACCTTGCCGCCGACGATCAGCGGACCACCCGAGTCACCGCTGCAGGTGGCCTTGGTGCCGTTGTCGGCGCCGGTGGCCGGGGTGCCGGCGCAGATCATGCCGCCCTCGACGAAGTAGTCCTTGCCCAGGATCTTCCGCATCGCGGTGTTGCAGGTGGTGTCGCTGACCAGCGGCAGGCTGACCTTGCGCAGGTTCGTCGCCAGCGCGTCCGACGCGCCCGAGGTGACACCCCAGCCGTAGACGGTGGCGGTGGTGCCCGCCTTGTACAGCGCGCTGTCGTGTGTCTGGGCCAGCCGCAGCCACTGCTGCTTCAGCGGCCTGTCCAGAGTGAGTACGGCGATGTCGTTGCGCACCGTCGCGTCGTCGTACGAGGCGTGCTGCCACTGGCGCGTGACGCCGGTGAGGACGCCGTTCGACTCGGTGCTGGTCACCCCGGAGTTGACGACGCCGTAGCTGCGCCAGTCGAGTCCGTTCACGCAGTGCGCGGCGGTGAGCACCTTGTTGGGGGCGACCAGGGTGCCCCCGCAGAAGTAGTACTCGTCGCGGGCCTCGTCGGCGTACCAGAGCTGGACCATCCACGGCGCGGTGGCGATGGTGGTCCCGGTGCCGCCGATGATGAACGGCGACGGGGTGCTCGTGTCACCCGCCGTGCTCGGCTTCTTGGGCGCGGCCGGCGCCGGCTCCTGCGCCCGCCGGGCGGCGATCGCGCGGCCGGCGGAGACCACGCGCTCGCGCAGGGTGGCCTCGTCGGTGACGGTCTTGCCGGCGACGGAGCCGCCGACGGTGGCACGTGCGGTACTGGCGCCCGTGCGGGCGGGGCCGTCCACCGCCTGGGCAGGGCCCGCCGCGGGCAGCGCGAGAACCAGCGCCGCGCCCGACAGACAGAAAAGTGCCGCGCGGCGTACGAAGCCGCGCTTGACAGGTATCACTCGGTTTCTCCGAATCCCCCAGAAAAAAGCATCGGACTGCCCGAGGGACACACACGCTCGCAACGCTCAATGAATCGGCGGCTCAGACAACTTGGCCGACCCCCCACCGCGGAGCCCCCCTCCGGCGGAGCGATGCTAGGCCCCGGCGGCGGGGCCCGCCACCGCCTGCCGCGTACGCGGCGAAGTGTTCACCGAAATGTTTCTTCTTGCCGTGAGAAATCCGCTCCCCGGCGGCCCTGCGGAGCGTGAACTCGAAAAGGGACTCCGGGCAATAAGGAGCGAGTGCCACCGGGGCGCTCAGTGGGATCCCCTAGGAAACGGAGTCCTCCGTGATCGCCTCCATCGGGTACACCCCGAGAACGGCGGCCGTCGACGACGACGCGGAACTGATCGCGCGGTCGATGGCGGAACCCGAGATATTCTCCGAGCTCTTCGACCGGCACGCGGCCGAACTCCACCGGTACGTGCTGCGGAGGCTCGGCGACGGCCTCGCCGACGACATCGTCGGCGAGACGTTTCTGATCGCCTTCCGGCAGCGTCACCGCTACGACACCGAGCAACGGCACGCCCGCCCCTGGCTCTACGGCATCGCCGCGAACCTCATCGGCAAACACCGCAGAACCGAGCTGCGCGCCTACCGCGCCCTCGCCAGAACAGGTGTCGACCCCGTCACGGAGTCGCACGCCGACGCGGTCGAGGGCCAGGTCGTCGCGGAGGGCATGCGCGGCTCGCTGGCCACCGCACTGCGCAAGCTCAACGAGGGCGACCGGCACGTCCTGCTGCTCATCGCCTGGGCCGACTTCTCCTACCAGGAAGTCGCCACGGCACTCGGCATCCCCCTCGGCACCGTCCGCTCCCGGCTCAACCGGGCCCGCAAGAAGATGCGCGTCGCACTCGGCGGCATCAACCCCACGCTCACATCCGAGTCGGAGGAGAACGACCGTGCGTGATCTCGATGACCTGACAGCGCTGCGCGAACTGCGCGCGGACGTGCCGACCCCCAACGCGGCCCAGCTGGCCGGCGCCCGGTGGAAGTTGATGGCCGCGGCGTCGGAAGAGGCCCGCGGCGGCCCGGAGCACGGCCGACCCGGCCGGACGCCCGCGCGCCGTGCGACACGCAGGGCCGCGATCGCCGCTGTGTCGGCAGCCGCGCTGACGGTGGGTGTGCTGGTCGCCTCCGACGGGGTGAGCGGCTCCCGGAGCCCGCGTACGAACACGGTCGCATACGTCCTGGACGCGGCGGCGAAGAAGGCCGAGAAGGGCTCGGTATCGCTGCCGGGCCCGAAGCAGTGGGTGGTCCTGGAGACAGTGAGCTGTATGCCGCAGTGCTTCACCCGCGCGGAATGGGTGCGAGGGGATGGCAAGAGCATGGCCTCGGCCCGGGTGGACGCGAACGGTCGCATCGAGCCCCTGACGACCCACAAGGTGATGAGCGAACGGAACAATCCCATCGAGATCTACACGTCGCTCTCCCGACTGCCCACCGAGCCGCATGCCCTGCTCACACAGCTGAGGACGGACCCGAGCTTCCGGTGGACTCTCCCCTACGCGGGAGTGGCGGACTCGACCAAACACCGCCCGGGCACCCCTCTTGACCAGGTGACCCCCACCCTCGACGACGCGGCGGGCATGATCTTCGTGATCCTGGAAGCGGCGCCGATCCTCCCTCCCCAGGTGAACGCCGCCTTGTTCCGCGCGCTGAAGCTGATCCCGAACGCGCGGCTCGTCCCGACGGCACAGGACGGGCTCGACCGGCAGGGGCTGGGCGTGCAGCTCACCGGCAAGCAGTTCGACATGCGGCGGACCCTGGTCCTGGATCCGAAGACCTACGCCTACCTCGGCCACCGGATGCAGTGGCAGGGGGCGAAGTACTTCGACTACGCGTCCGCACGCAAGGCCAGTGGCATCGTCGATCGCCCCGGTCAACTCCCCCGCGTGGGCTCCGCGTCGCCCTCCGAGTGACCATCTGAATCGAAAGAGACGGCGCCGGCGCCGGCCCCGCGGTGGCGCTCGACGGTGCGGCCGGGCCGCCCCACGGGGTCCCGGCCGCCGCTCGCGGGGAGTTGTCCGCGAACTCCCCCGGGATTGTCCGTGATCGGTAACGGACGCATCCTTCGGCCCACGCGTCTCGTCCTGGCAAGTGGTCGCAAGGTGGCCGGGGATCGACAAGGGACTGCGCGTAAGGGGCGGACATGGCACGGCACGGCGGTGGGCGGGGCTGGTACGGCAAGGTGATCGGAGCGGCGCTCGGATTGACGATGCTCGCGACCGGTGCCTCGGTGTGGGTCACGCAGGCCGGTACCGCGGGTGCCTCGTCACCGAAGGCGACCGCGCCGAACGCGCCGCGCCCTGACGTCAAGCCGGTCTCGGCGGCCATCGCGCACGCCTCGGAGGAGGGGGAGCGCGGCCTCAACATCACCATCGACGACGGCCCCGACCCCGTGTGGACCCCTCAGATGCTCGACCTGCTGCGGAAGTACGAGGTGAAGGCCACGTTCTGCATGGTGGGGACGCAGGCGCAGGCCCACCCGGACCTCGTGAAGAAGGTGGTCGCGGCCGGGCACCGGCTGTGCGACCACACGGTGTCCCACAACACCGCCATGGACAAGGATTCCCAGACCTACCAGTCGAAGCAGATACTCGACGCCGAACGCATGATCACCAAGGCGTCCGGGGGCGTACGGCCGATGTACTACCGGGCGCCCGGCGGGGCCTTCACCCCTTACAGCCGTGAGCTCGCCGCTTCCCGGGGCATGCGCCCGCTGGGCTGGAACGTGGACACCAAGGACTTCGAGCTTCCGGGTACGGACGCCATCGTCGCCACCGTCGAGCGAGAACTGTCCAACGGACCGACGCTCCTCTTCCACGACGCGGGCGGTGACCGTACCCAGACCGTCGAGGCCCTGCGCCGGCTCCTCCCCCGCCTCAAGGAGCAGGGCTACTCGTTCGGCTTCCCGGTGCGCTGAACCCCGGCGCGGCCGGCCCCAGGGTCTCTCGCTTCACACCTTGTCGAGCCAGATCACGATCCCCGTCAGGTCGTTGAGCACCGCCGCGACCCCGGCCCTGATGGCGGCGGCGCAGCGCTCGGTGGTGAACGAGCCGGCGTCGTACGTCGAGGACGCGCCGAGCCCTTCGCCACGGAATGACGCGCCGGACCAGTCGACCGCCGTGACGTTGCCGGTGGGTTCGGCCAGTTCCGCCCCCACGACGAGGAACGGCTGTGACAGGTGGTTGGGGGTGACCGTCGCGAGGGGGTCGATGAGGCCGTTGCCCGCGCTGACGATGAGGTCGGGGCGCATGTCGATGGCTTCGCTGATGCTGGGTATGAGGTCGTGAGGGGTGTCGGCGACGACCGTTCTGAGGTCGGCGTGCTCCTCCTCGGCCCAGTCCTCGACCGCCGTCACGAGGGCCTTGGTCGGGCGGTCGTCACCCGTGGTGAGCAGGACCACGCGGTAGCCCTCTGACGGGTGGACCCCGGTCCAGGAGCCGGGGCGCGGTGTCGCGGTCGACTCGGGGGCGAGCGAGACGGAGGGGTCGACGAACCCCCCGCCGAGAGTGCCGACGGCGGTGGGTTCGGGATGTGGCCGTGACCAGTCGTCGCCGGAGCTGCATCCGGTGACCAGCGCGGTGGCCGCGGCCAGCGTGGCGACGGCCCGAAGCGGGGGGCGCAAGGCGATCTTCCTCCGAGTGGTGAGGGATGGTGCGCCTACATCCTCCTATCCCGGCTTCTGCCTCGTTCCTTCTCGGGTGTCGTCTTCGCGGTTGTTGTTCCGTTCTTCGTCAGGTGGCCGAAACCTGTTCACTCATGACATGCACCGTGCACTGGCAACCTGAAGGAGCCAGTCACATGTCACGACACCTCCGCCGCGCCCTCGCCGGGGTCACCGCTGCGGTGATCGCCCTCCTGAGCGTCGGCCCCTCGGCCGAGGCCCACGGATTCACCTCGACCGTATACGCCGACGTCTCCTCGGGCGAAGGGGGTCGTATACGGACGAAACTAGAGCTTGAGTACGACCTCTTCGTCGTCTCCGCCGCCGACTCCGAGAAGGACGATCCGCTCTTCCGCACGGGAAACGCCGCGTTCGAGGAGGGTGACACCCAGGCACAGGCCGCGGCGCTCAACGCCCACGCGAAGTCGGCCGTCTCGTATGTCACTCAGCGATTTTCGGTCACCTCGGGCGGCGCGGCCTGCGCGCCGACCCAGGTCGGCGACTTCACGATCGGCCGGCGGGAAGGCGTGCCGTACGCCGGTCTGCTGCTCGACTGGTCCTGTGCCGAGGAGGGCGAGGACCGCGAAGTGCGCAGCGGTCTGTTCCCCGACACCGAGACCTACGTCAGCGGCACCAAGACGATCGTCACCTACGAGATCGACGGCCGCTCCGGCAGCGCCGCGCTCGACGCCGGCCATCCGTCCTTCTCGATGGGGCAGTCGTGGTACGAGCGGTTCTGGGAGTTCTTCCGCCTGGGCGCCGAGCATCTGCTGGGCGGGATCGACCACATCCTGTTCCTGCTCGCGCTCATCGCCGGGTCACGGCGGCTGCGCGAGATCGTGCTCGCGGCCACCAGTTTCACCCTGGCGCACTCGGTGACGTTCATGCTCGCCGCCCTCGGTCTGGTCGATGTGCCGTCGAGGGTCGTGGAGCCCGTCATCGCGCTGTCGATCGCCGTGGTGGCCGGCTGGTACCTCTGGCGGATCGGGCGGCGCGGCGGCCACGCCACCGACCTCGACGTCGGCCTCGGCCTCGACGGGACGGCGGGGCGCGGTCACTTCGGCCTGGACCGCGCGGGCTGGACGCGGCTCGTGGTCGTGTTCTGCTTCGGCCTCGTGCACGGCCTGGGCTTCGCGGGCGCGCTGGGGATCGACGAGGCGTTCTCGTGGACCCTGCTGTGGTCGCTGCTGGTCTTCAACGTCGGTATCGAGGCGGTGCAGTTGGCGATCATCGCCGCGGTCTTCCCGCTGCTGACCGTACTGCGGCGCCGTGCGCCGACGGCCGGCCTCTGGGCGACCGGCGCGATCTCCGCGGGTGTGTGCGTCATGGGGCTGGTGTGGTTCACACAACGGCTGTTCGGGGTGTGAGACCGGCGCGTGTCCCCGAGAAAGTCCAATGTTCAACCTGGACGAGGGTCGCATTCGCATCCGGTTCACCAACGACCGGGAACTTATGGATTCCGAACACATCCACCAATGTGGGTAAAAGGAACGCAAAATAATGATACTCAGACCTTCTGCGCAGGCTTCCGGGCCTGCGCGACGCCGCGTGGCCACTGGCGCCGCGGCGGCGATCCTGGGCCTGGCCGTGGCCTTCGGCGGCGGCATGACGTCCCCCGCCGGCGCCGCTGAGCCCACCACGCTCACCGGCATCATCCTCGGTGTGGGCGCCAACGAGTCCCAGCGCACGGTGACCTGGTACTCCTCGGCCGACACCGCACAGAAGCTCCAGGTCGCCCCGACCGCGGAGCTCGTCGACGGCGGCTTCCCGGCCGGCGCCGCCACCTTCGACGCCATCGGCGGCGCGAACATCGCCACCAGCGGTGGCTTCAACCGCCACGCCACGATCACCGGCCTGAAGGAGCACACGCAGTACTCCTACCGCGTCGGCACCGAGGGCAACTGGTCCTCGGCGTACTCCTTCAAGACGCAGGACTTCGAGGGCGAGTACGACTTCCTGTTCTACGGCGACCCGCAGATCGGCTCGTCGGGCGATCTGGCGAAGGACCAGGCCGGCTGGCAGGACACCGTGGACGTCTCTCTCGCGGCCAACCCGAACGCCGAACTCCTGGTGTCGGGCGGTGACCAGGTCGAGAGCGCCAACAACGAGTCGCAGTGGAACTCCTTCCTGGCACCCGACAAGCTGCGCCAGTACCCGTGGGCCGCCACCATCGGCAACCACGACGTCGGCGGCAAGGCCTACGAGCAGCACTTCTCCACCCCGAACACGGACCGCTCGGGCCCGCTGTACTCCAACGGCAACCCGGCGTCCAACACCTCGGGCGGTGACTACTGGTATATCTACAAGGATGTGCTGTTCATCGACCTCAACAGCAACAGCTACTCCACCGCCCAGGGCGGTGGCGGCGACGCGGCACACCTCGCCTACGTGACCGACGTCATCAACAAGCACGGCGCCGAGGCCAAGTGGAAGGTGCTCACCTACCACCACGCGATCTACTCGCCGGCCGACCACGCCCAGGACTCCGACAACAAGGTCCGTCGCGTCGACTTCCCGACCACCTTCTCCAAGCTCGGTGTCGACCTGGTCCTCCAGGGCCACGACCACAGCTACTCCCGCAGCTACCTGATCAAGAACGGCGAGAAGGCGAACCCGGCCGAGCAGCCCGGCGCCTCCGACGTGTACGCCGGTCCCGGCGGTGTCCTCTACGTGACGGGGAACTCCGCCTCGGGCTCGAAGTACTACGACATCACCAAGCCGGACAACAGCGGCACGAGCGGTGCGGGCAACGGTGCGGACCCGCTGAACCCGGACAGCTACTGGTACAACTCGGTCCAGAACCAGGAGCACGTCCGCACCTACGTCAAGGTTCAGGTGCGCAACGACAAGCTCGTCGTCGAGAACGTGCGCAGCGGCACCTGCGCGGCTCCGAACGCCGCGGTGGAGCGGGGCAACTGGTGCAACAACACCGCTGAGGGCCAGCCGGTCGGCTCGCTCGTCGACAAGGTCACGGTCCACCCGTACCACGGCGACGGCCAGGACCTTCAGGTCAACGTGCCGAACGCCGCTCCGGGCGAGTTCGGCTGGACGATCGACGGCTACAACGGCCTGGTGGACCTCGGCACCGCCAAGGAGACCAGCGGCACCCACTTCGAGGCGAACGGCAAGATCAACCCGATCGTCGTCTCGGACAGCCGCCGTTCGCTCGCTCCCTGGTCGATCTCGGCCAACGTGAGCGACTTCAAGGACGCCACCAAGACGTTCTCCGGCTCCTACCTCGGCTGGACGCCGCGTGTGCTCGTGAACGGCGCGGGCTCCAAGGCGGGGACGAAGGTTGCCTCCGGCTACGACGACCAGGGCAAGGGTCTGTCGGTCTCGCGCGGCCTCGGTTCGGCCGAGCAGGGCCACGCACGGGGTACGGCCAAGCTGGGCGCCGATCTGGCGCTGAAGATCCCGGACAGCGTCGAGAAGGGTGGCTACCGCGCCACTCTCACGATCACCGCGCTGAGCAGCTGAGCAGCTGCCCCGTGCGGCTGATCCGAGCTGCTGATCCAAGCAGCTGATCTGACCCGTTCCACCGGCGGGGCAGGCGCCTTCGGGTGATCTGCCCCGCCTCCCGTGCCAGGAGAACCCCGACATGCTCACGCCCGTATCGCGCCGGAAGACCGGCGTCACCGCCCTCGTCCGTACCGTCGCCCGCCGTGCCGCCGCCCTGCCCCTGCTCATGGCCCTCGCGATCGCCGGCCTGTGTGCCGGGCCCGCTCAGGCGGCTGACGGCGACGTCACCTGGACGGTCAGGACGGCCGCGAACGGGTACGGCGACGACCGGTCCAGCTACAGCTACACCGTCAACCCCGGTGGCCAGGTCAAGGACGCCATGGTCGTCGCCAACCGCAGCAAGTCCCCGCTGGAACTCACGGTCTACGCCGCCGACGGCTTCACGACCGACACGGGCCAACTCGACCTGCTCACCCAGAACAAGAAGTCCGTCGGCATCGGCGCCTGGGCCCACGCCGGCCGCGGCAGTGTTGTGATCAAGCCAGGCAAGTCCGCCGAAGTCCCCTTCACGGTCAGCGTTCCGGGCAATGCCACACCCGGCGACTACGTGGGCGGCATACTCACCTCCCTGAAGCAGGCCGACGATGCCGAGGGCATCAACGTCGACCGGCGTCTCGGCATCAAGGTCAAACTGCGGGTCAGCGGCGAGCTCAAGCCGAAGCTCGCGATCGAGGACCTCCAGGTGGACTACTCGGGCTCGGCCAACCCGTTCGCCAAGGGCGACGCCACCGTCACCTACACGATCCACAACACGGGCAACGCCCTTCTGTCGTCCCGTCAGACGGTGTCGGTCTCGGGCCCGTTCGGTTGGCCCCGGACCGAAGCGGGGGATGTCGCCCCGCCGCCGGAGCTGCTTCCGGGCGAGAGCTGGAAGATGAAGGTGCCCGTTCACGACGTGGCACCCGGAGTCAGCCTGACCGCGACGGTGACCCTCACGCCCCTGCTCACCGACGCGTCGGGCTCCACCACCTCGCTCAAGCCCGTCGAGGCCACCGCGCACGGCTGGGCCGTCCCGTGGACGCTGTTGCTGCTGATCGTCGTACTGCTCGCGGCCGTCATCGGTACGTTCCTCCTCACCCGCCGCGCCCGCGCACGCCGCACGGCGCGTGAGGACGCCCGCGTACAGAACGCCGTCGAGCAGGCGCTCCGCGACAAGGAGGAGGGCCGGCAGAGCTGACCGGCGCTGGGCCGGGCCTCGGCGTCGCGCGAGGGTCAGGGCCGGTTCCGGCGAAGGCATCGTCGCGCCGCGCACGCACGTGAAAAGGGCGCCCCCCCCGGACAGGGGAGGCGCCCTTTCGTATGACGTGGCTGGATGAGGCCACGTCAGAAGGCCGTACGGGTTGTCAGGAGGCGGAGCCGGCCCTGCGGCGGCGGCCGACGTAGACCGCGACGGCGCCGAGGGCCAGCGCCGCGCCGGCCGCCCCGGCGAACCCCGGGAGGGCCGAGGGGGAACCGGTGCTGGCGAGGGAGCCGGTGCCGGCGGCGTCGCTGCCGGAGTTCACCGGGGTGGTGGAGGTGACGCCCTGCGCCTTGTTGTCCGGGGTTTCCGACGTGGTCTTGCCGGGCTTGGTCTCGTCGACCTTCTCGGGAACGCTGCCCGCGGCGAGGAGTTCGAACTCGTACTCGGTGGAGAGGTTGCCGCCACAGGACGCGTCGTCGTTGATGTAGTCACCGGAGACGAAGGCGAGGCCGACCCCGGCCGGGGCCTTCGCGTCGACCTTCAGGCGCAGCTTCACGTTCCCGTGGGCGCCGTCCTTCAGCGGACCGACGGAGCCGGTGCGGCTGCCCTCTCCCACGTTCTTCCAGGTCGGGGACGCGGTGGTCGACCACTGGAGGTGGAAGGCGTCGTCGATGACGTGGTAGCCGCTCTTGTCCGTCGCGTGGAAGTAGACGCGCGGGGAGACCTTGTCCAGCGCCTTGCCCGTGCCGTTGGTCACGCGGAGGGAGAAGTCGGTCGTCGAGCCCGCGACGATCTTGGACGGCAGGCCGGTGACGACCGTCCTGAGCTTGCTCTCGAAGACGCAGTCCGGCCCCTCGTCCCGGGCGTCGGCGAGCGCCTTGTCGGCGACCTTCTTCACCTTGAGGGCCGCTTTCATGGCTTCCTGGACCTTGGAGTACTCCCGAACGGCGGCGACGCGGGCGTCGTCGGAGACCCGGTAGGCCGTCGCGGCCTTCTCGTCGGCGGTGGCCTTGGCGTCCGCCGCGGAGAGGGCAGCGGTCTCGGCGTCGGCGACAGCCTGCTCCGCGGCTGCCTTCTCCGCGTCGGTGGCGGTCTCGGGCAGCGCGGCGAGTGCCGCCTTGGCGTCGACGAGCGCCTTGTCGGCGTTCGCCTTGGCGGTGGCGGCGTCGTCCGCCTCCTTCTCGGCGGCTTTCGCGGCGACCCTGAGGGGCGCGTCATCGGCGAGGGCGACTTCGAGGACGGCCCGCGCGGTCTTCTCCGCGGCAACGGCGTCGTCGTACGCCTTCTGTGCCTTCTCGGCGGCCTCCTCAAGTTCCTCGATGGAGGGCTTGTCCCGCTCGTCCTGCGACTGCGCCTGCGCCTGTGTCTGCGACGCGGCGGACGACGTGGCGTCGGCGAGCGCCGGAGTGACGGAGAGCAGGACGACGGGGGTGGTCACGGCGGCGACGACGGCCGTGGCGAGAATGCGGCGAATCTTCAACGGAGTCCTTCGCGGGTCCGAAAACCGGGTTCGGAAAGCAGGTTCAAGAAGCGGGTTCAAGAAGCGAGTCTGAGAAGCAGGTTTGAGAAGCAGGTTCGTAAAAGAGTTGAGGCAGCCGCTGCGGCAGCGTCCACGCAGGGCTTCGCCGGTGATCGTAAGACCGGAATCACGTATATCGGAAGCGTGTAAAGAACGTGACCGGTGGGGCACACCGCTCGCACACGGCGGGCAATCGCCTCATAAGGGGATAGTTGCCTTCCCCGTACGGGCCATTTTAGTGATCCATGTCATTTTATGGAGGCGCCCCTAGGGCCCAGAGACCCACCTCGGGGCCCGACTCGGCCTGTGCACCGCCTCGGAAGCGGAGAGAAGTGCCCTTCGGAGCCGTCAGGTTCGGGGTGTGACGACGGTGTCGGCTGTGCCGGGCCGGCCGTCCGACCCGGCACGGGTCGCTACGGCGAACAACCGGCGACCCTGAAGAGTTCGCAGGTCAACCCCCAAGTGAACAGCTGCCGGATCCGCCCCGACTGAGCCCTCAAGTGGGCCCGTGGACCCTGCGTATAGGCCCTGAAGCGTTCCTAGGCTGCTGCCGGTCGGGGGCAACGACGGCATGGGGTGGGGAGCACGGATGAAGGGCGGCCGTAGGTTTCGACGTCGGCATCGGCATCGGTACGAACGTGGTTGGAGCGACCGGCTGCGGCATGACCGGGGGCAGGGCGGGGCCGAGTACGCCGCGATGGTCGGGGTCGTCTCGCTCGTCATCGCGGCGATCGTCGGTCTGAGTGTGCCCGCCGACGAGGCGACCGGACTGAAGAGCGCGGTGTGCCGAATACTCCACCCGCTCAGCGGCGCCGAGGCCTGCTCCTCCGGCGACTACGCGGGCGACGGGAAGGGCGACGGAGGCGACGACGGGGGCGGAGGCGGCCCCGACGATCCCTTCGTACCCAACGGCGACCCGTTCGAGCCCGCACGGTGTCTGCTGTCCCAGGATCAGACCAAGGACACCGTCGTCATCCAGATCGTCTTCATCAAGATCAGCAGCTCGGAGACAGTCAAGCTCCAGCAGTGGTCCGACGGCACCGTCACCCTGGAACGGGTGAATGAGACCTCCGGCGGGGTCACGGCGAGCATCTCCGCGGGTATCCCCGGCCTGAAGGACTGGGGCGGCAGCGCCAAGTTGAGCGGCACCTTCCTGGCGGGCAGCGGCAGCGGCGGGCAGTGGCTCTTCAACGGGCACAAGAGCGACGATCCCCAGGCGGACCTGGCGGCCAACCTGAAGGACGCGCAGCAGTTCGCCGCGTATCTCAAGGCGAACGACGGCTGCAAATTCCAGAGCGGCTACAACCCCGGGGCGGCGATGGGAGCCTGCGCCCAGGACGCGGCCTCCAAGAAACCGGATCTCGAACCGGAGTTGGCGCCGGACGTCGACATCACCAAGACCTCCATCGAGGCGTCCGGTAACGCCAGCTTCGGCGGAAAGTTCAAGGGCAACGGCAAGGGCGGCAAGGACGCCGGAAAGAGCGACGGCCCCAAGGATCTCGGCAAGATCTCCGGCGAGGTGCTCAACGGCACGATGACCGAGGACGTCGTCGTCATGCGGTCCCACAGCGGTCCGAACGCCGGGAAGATCACCTTCATCTACACCTTCACCGTCAAGGGCTCGGCCGGCGCCGGCGGAGTCGCCACCGGCGAGCGGATGCAACAGGTCTCCGTCACCTACGACGCCGCGGCCTACGACCAGGAAGAAAAAGACGGCGCCTCGCACCACCCGGAGAAGCTGCTCATCACCACCAGCCAGGAAGCCGGGGACGGCACGGGCCTCAAGATAGAAGGAGGCGCCAACGCCGGTCCCGTGACGATCGACGTCGGTGGCGGCGGCGGATCCACGAAATCACAGATACACACCGAGTCGGCCGAAGTCATCCTCGACAACGACACCGACAGCACCACCGTCGAGGACTGGCTGCGCGGAAAGGGCAACCCCGCCAAGAACCCGCTGCCTTCCCCCTCCGACGCGGCCGAAGTACCCGACTCCGATGCCAGCGACCTCGAACGGCTCCTGCACGACAAGGGGAAGCTCAGCAGGCTCGACTACAACGCCAACACCGACTGGTGGAACGCCTCGCTCGGCATCGGCTTCGGTATCTCCGCCGGACAGATCTCCCTCGGCTTCAAGATCTTCGGCATCGAGATGACCCACGAGTCCAAGAACCAAACGATCACCGGCAATCCCACCTACGCCACCGGCCCCAAGAGCGGCGGCGCCCGGCCCTGGGTCGAATGGAAGAACTGCACTCAGACCAAGCCCATCCCCACGTAGACCGCCTCCGCGCCGAGCTCCCCCTTTGCACGGTGGGGTAGCTCGGCGCGGGCGCGGGGTTGGGCCGGTGTACGGGCGTCAGTTGGCGAACGGCACGGCGTCGGCCCGCTTGGCGTGCCAGTTAGTGGTGATGGGCTCGTCGACCAGAACGGTGCTGGGGAGCTTGAGGGAGACGGCGTTGGTCTCGTCGCCCGCGACAGCGATGATGAGCCGGCGGAACTCCTTGCCGTAGTCGGTGTTGGTGGACTTGGGGCTGATACCGGCGTAGGCGGCGGTGGAGCCGGAGAGCTTGATGGTGTCGGTGACGGCCTGCTCGGCGGGGGACGCCTGCGTGTCGGGGGCGGAGCCGAAGGCGGCGGAGGGGATGGTGCCCTCCAGGTAGCAGGTGATGCCGGGCTTGGCCTTGGCGGTGACGAGGTAGTAGCCGCCGGCCTGCGTCTCCTCGCGGACCTTGAAGGTCAGGTCGTTGGTTCCGCACGCCTGTCCCCACCCGTCCTTCTGAACGGCGTCGGCGGTGGATCCGCCGTTGTCGGCGAGGGCGGTGGCGGTGCCGGCGGCCGTGAGGGTCGCCGCGGCGATGGCGGTCAGGACGAGACGGGCGGTACGGGTGGCGAGGCGCGAAAGCATCGGGAGCTCCCTGTCGTGGAAGTGTGGTCGGCCAGCGGAACGCTTGGACGGCCACAGCTTGTGCCGCGATCCGTCCCGCCCGCCACAACAGGCCGTAACTACGGGACGCTGGAACGCTGGAACGGGCGCTGACCAGCACAGATATCAGCTGCCTGGGACGTGCGGCTGGGACACGGAAACGGTGGGGACACCACAAACGGCCGCCGGCGGATCGCCGGCGGCCGTGCGGGATTCTGTCGTGCGGGATTCTGTCGTGCGAGACGACCGTGCGGGACGATCGTGCGAGACGGCTGTGCGAGACGGCGCCGAGGAGCGCCGCGGAGGATCAGTCGCGCCCGAAGATCTTCCTGCTGGAGCCGAGGTGCAGGAAGACGGTCTCCCCCGTGGAGTTGTCGAGGCCGTCGTTGTCGGTCACGGCGTAGACCTCACCGTCACCGGCCACGGTCAGCCCCTCAAGCTTCTCCTGGGTCCAGCCATTCGTCGCGCGCAGATCGGGCAGCACATCGTGGGCGAGCTTCTTCGGCAGCACCGGCAGCTGACCCGACGGCGCCGCGGACTTCGGCAGGTCGACGGTGTAGACCCGCTTGATCTTGGCGGACGGGCCGTTCAGCTTGTCCCGCTCGATGACGGCGAGCTTGTCGCCGACCACGGTGATCTCGGAGAGGCCGATCCAGTCACCCGGGGTCGTGGTGGTGCCGAGCCGGTAGCCGTACCAGCTCCAGGTGCCGGCCGCGACGTCGTACCGGCCGAGCCGGACGACCCCGGCCGGGTCGGTCTTGACCTCACGCTGAAGCGTGGCCCAGACCACCTCGCGACCGTTGCGGTCGGTGGTCGCGGTGACTCCCTCGAAGCCCTGTCCCCCGAGCCCCGCGGCGAGATCCGCCGGCAGCGGAACGACCTGCTGGGTATACCCGGCGCTGTTGAGCCTGACCAGCTTGTTGCCCGCACCGGTCGCGCCTTCCACAGCGAGCCAGAAGCCGCCCTGCGGCCGGGCGTAGATGCCCTCCGCGTCGTAACCGACCGGCCGGCCGTCGGCCCCCTTGACGGTCAACGACCGGGTGATGACCGCCGGTTGCCGTGCCGCGTCGATGGTCAGAATCTCGGTCGTGGAGAACGCGGCGTCGGTGACGCTGTAGAGCTGGTGCGACTTCCCGGGTACGGCGGAGAGCGCGCCGAGCACGCCCCAGCCGATCGGCGCGCCGGTGGAGTCCGACGACGAGACGATGCTCGGGAACGCGGGGGCGCCCTTGCCCAGCCGGAAGACACTCACCGAGGAACGCACATTGACGGAGGCGTCGTCCTCTTCGCTGGAGACCGCGAGCAGACCGCGCGACGGGATCGGCAGCAGCCCCTCGGGGCCGTTGGTGGTGGCCAGCACCTGGCGGAAGACCGGGGCGGTCGGCCGGCTCAGGTCGTAGACGGCGACGAAGTTGCTCCGCTCCGAGCCGACGAAGGCATAGCGCACACCGTCGAACTCGGCGATCGCCAGGCCTTCCGGCTCGGTGCCCTTCTTCTCGGCCCGGCCCTCGTTGTGCAGCCCGTAGCGCACGGCGAGGGACTCGAAGCTGTTGCCCGCGTCCCAGACGACCTTGCCGGTCCGGCTGTCGAAGATCGACCAGCCCCGGGTGCCGCCGCGCCAGTCGCCCTCGTTGGCGGTCGCCAGATAGCGGTCGTCGATCCAGCCGACCGAGTCGGGCTCGCGCGGCACGTCAGTGATCGAGCCGGTCAGGTCGATCGCGCCGTCCTCGACGGTGTCGATGCCGTTGACCGACGCCGTACCGGCGCTGAAGGCCTTGGTGATCCTGCCCGTCGGCAGATCCAGTGTGACGATGCCGTTGTTCTCCTGCAGCGTCACCACGAGCTGGTTGCGGCGGTTGATGGAGACGTACTCCGGCTCCGGGTCGGTCGGCTCGGTGATCCCGGCGGCGACCAGGGCGGGCAGCGCCTTGCCGTTCGACTGGGTCAGCGGCACGGCACGGGTACGCCACTGCTTCGGCGAGTCACCCTTGAGGTCGACGATCCGCACGAAGCCGGCCGGCAGCTGGGGCAGGTCGCCCTCCTCACCGCCGGGCGGGGTCGCCTCCTCGTCGCGCTCGTTCTCGATCGCGACGGCGGCGTACCGCTTGTCCTTGCTGATCGCGATGGAGTCGGGCTGGCCGCCGAGGTCATGGCTCGCGACCCGTCGGCGGTCGCGCAGAGAGATGACATCGAGCCGACCGGACGGATGGGTGTAGTCGGCGCTGGTGTTCACCACCACCAGGACGTACTGGCCGACCACTGCCACCGAGGTCGGCTCGTCCTCGACGTTGCCGAGTTCGGCCAGCGACAGCGTTCCGAGCCCGCGCGGCTTGCCGGGGTCGCTGAGGTCGAGGAAGCCGATCCGGCGCGCCGCCGCGTCGGTGTGGACCAGGGTCCGGCCGTCCTCACTGGTCGCCGAGATCTCGGCGACGGTCGGGGAGGCCGGGTCCTCGCCGGCCGGCCGGTTCTGGAAGACCGGGTAGGTCGCGGTGCGGTCGAAGGCGACCGGCCGCCGCGACTCCTGGTGGGAATCCCGGTGCGACTCCTGGCGCGAATCCTGGTGTGCGCTCGCCGCGCCCGTCCCGACCAGCATGCCGGCGGCGACAGCTACGGCTATGAGCGCGGCGTAGGTTCTCTTAGGGGGCATCATCTCTCCGTTGCACGACAGTGATCGGGCAGGATCGTCCCACCTGCGGGCGAGCGTGGAACGGCATCCGGGTGAACAGCCAACGACGACCGGCCACGCCGCCGGTTCGGCGGGGCCGGGAAGGATCCTGTTCGCATCCGCGTTCCGCGAACGCGCTGTCTCACTGCCGGCTTGCCGTGTTGGTCCCGGTCCGTCCGGGGATCCGGGGCCCGCACCGCGTACCGGCCGGCTGTCGGCGAACAATCTTCGCGAGAGCAACACACAGACTTCGCACGGCCTCCCGCGGGTGCCGTTACGTTGTTGCCCGCTCGATCAAGAGTGCGAACTTGAACCGGCCGCCGGATTTCCTGGCGGCGCAGTCAGCACAGAAAGATCGCGGATGGACTACTGCTCCTCGTGCCGTCGGACCCTCAACGGGGCGCTGGTGTGCCCCGGGTGTGGCGCGTACGCACCGGACATCGCGCCTCCCGGCCACCGGCAGGGCGCCGCCGCACCCATGACCGTGACAGCGGCGGAGACATGGCGGACGCGGGAATTGGGGGTTTCGGCGGATCCGGCGGTTTCGGCGGATTCGGCGGATTCGGCGGATTCCTACGGAGCTCCTCACCCCGATGACGGGCCGGCGGCCCCCGATGCTCTCGGCGCCTCGCTCGCTCCCGGTGCCTCCGAGGACCCGACGGCGGACGCGACGGGCTCCGGGACGTCCTACGACTCCGAGCACGCCGCCCCCGCGACACAGGGCCGCGCCGCCCGGCGCCGCCAACTGGCGCGCTGGAAGAAGCAGCGGCGCCGGGCCGTGGTCGCGTCGACCGTCGCGCTCGTCGGGGGCGGTCTGACCCTCGCCGTGCTGCCGTCCCGGCCCTCGACCGGACACGACACCCAGGCCTCCGCGACACCGGAACCGAAGGCCACGGCCACGATCGGGACGGACGCCACCGAGACCGACTCGTCGTCCGTACGGCCGCGCACCCGCGATCCACGGGATTCCGGCGGCGCCGACTCGTCCGCGATCACCGCCCCACCGCGGCGGGCCACCACCGTGGTGGCCACGACCGCTACGAAGAACCCGCGGCCGACCGCCATCGCCGCCCGTCCGCCAGCGACGACGAGCACAAAGCCGCCGCGCACCACCGCCCCCGTGACGGCCGACGAACCGCCCGCCACGGCTCCCCCGGCCGCGGAGACGGCCACGCCGCCTCCTCCCCCGCCCCCGTCCACGCCCGCCGACAACTCCCAGGCGGACACGCCGCCTCCGGGCTCCGCGCCGACCACGACGCCACCGGACCGGCTCTGCCTGCTCGTCCTGTGCATCGGCTGACCGGCCGCGCCGGCTGACCGTACGCATGACCTGGGGGTCGCCCCCCCAGGGGGGTGGACCTTGCTCCACCCCCCTTTCGGGAGCAGGCCACATTCCCGTGGCATGCCTGACACGGACAAGCTGAGGACATGCCGGCGCACACGCGTCCGGCCCGTCCGGCCCGTCCGACCAGTCAGGTCGGTCAGTCAGTCCTGGAGGAGCTCCCGCATGTCCGACAACACCCTTGCCCCGGCTTCCGCTCCCGCCCGCCGCGGTGGCCCCCGGCGCAATGACCCCCGGCGCAGGGCGACCGCCCTGATCGCCCTCACGCTGGTCGCCGGACTGGGTCTGCCCGCCGCGTACAGCGCGGCCTACGCCGACGAGAGCACGGGGGCCGGGACGACGGTCGCGCGGCAGGACACACTGAAGGACACGCGGAAGGGCGTCCAGCGGATAGCCGACGGACTCGTGGCCGACGGCAAGCGTCCCGCCGCGCTCATCAGTACCCGGGAACGGGACGGCCGTACGCGTACGTACACCGCCGGCGTCGGCGACCTGGCGACCGGCGCTCCGGTCCCGGCCGACGGGCAGGTGCGTATCGCCAGTAACACCAAGACCTTCACCGCGGTCGTGGTGCTGCAACTCGTCGGCGAGGGAAAGATCGACCTCGACGCGCCGGTCGAGACCTATCTGCCGGACCTCCTGCGCGGCGAGGGCGTCGACGGCCGTCGGATCACCGTACGGCAGCTTCTCCAGCACACCAGCGGGCTGCCCGAGTACACCCAGATCGTGGCCGAGAACTACGGGGAGTTCCAGCACCGTTACGCCGAACCGCGCGAGCTGCTCGACCTCGCCCTCGAAGGCAAGGCGTCATTCCCCCCGGGCACCAAGTGGGAGTACAGCAACACGAATTACATCGTCGCGGGGCTCCTCGTCCAGAAGATCACCGGCCGTCCGCTCGCCGAGCAGATCAACAAGCGGGTCGTCGAACGGATCGGGCTCCGGCACACCTACTTCCCGGCGGCCGGTGACATGACGATCCGCGAGAAGCACCCCAAGGGCTACTACGCCGACAAGCCCGGCGCCCCGCTGCGCGACGTCACGGAACAGGACCCCTCCTGGGGCTGGGCGGCCGGGGCCATGATCTCCACCAACAGCGATGTCAACCGCTTCTTCACGGCCCTGCTCGACGGCCGTCTGCTCAAGCCGGCCCAGCTCAAGGAGATGCGCACCACCGTCCCGGCCGAAGGCGATCCAGTCCCCGGCACCCGCTACGGACTCGGCCTGATGAGCAGGCCACTGTCCTGCGGCGGCCTCTCCTGGGGCCACGGCGGCGACATCCCCGGCTACGAGACCCGCGGCGGCGTCACGGAGTCGGGCCGGTCGGTCAACATCGCCGTCACCGTCCTCCCCACGGACCTGGCCGGGGCGATGGAGATGGACAAGGCGGTGGACACGGCACTGTGCCGCTGAGCCCCCTCGGGGTGGCGCGAGCCGCCGCGGCCCCTCGGGCTCACTCGTCTAGCGCCCCGCGCCGCCGGGCGCGGGCGCGGAGCGCGTAGGTGACCAGGGCGCGGACCGGGGCCGGTGGGCGGCGTACCGTCAGGGCCGTGCGTAGCGGCCGGTCCAGGAGTGACGCGGCGACCGCCGGGGCCAGTGGGGCCAGCGGGGCCGGGAGTCGGGCCGCCAGTAGGCCCTTGCTGGTGGCGGCCCAGAGCTCGCGGCCCGCCTCCGTGGGGGCGAAGTGACGGGTCTCGTAGTCGCGCATCCAGCTCTCCACGGCGGCCAGGTCGCCGACCGGGTCGCCGCCGGGGAGCGGGGACTCCGGCAGGCCGAGGGCGTCCGCGAGGGCCAGGTGGAAGGCGTACGCCCCGTCCCGTTCCGCTTCGGTGGCGGGCCGGTGGCCATGGGCGTCGATGAACCGCAGCGGGCATACGGTGAAGCAGGCCAGTACGTAGTGCATCAGCTCGGGCGTGATGCCGGGGCGGTCATGGACCCGGCGCAGCCCCTCGACGACCCGCCGGCCCTCCGCGCTGTCCAGTCCCTGTCCGATCAGCGTGAACATGGCCACGCCGGTCGCCTTGGCCCGGCCGCGCGGCTCGTTCGTCATCCGGCCGGTGGCGGCCAGTACGTGGGCGATGTCCGGGATGCCGAAGGTGCGGACGAAGCCGAGGGTGAGTCCGACCCGGGACTCCTCCGGCATCGTCTCCAGGACGAGTCGCGCGTAGGCGCGGTACGCGCCGCGTGTGCCGGCGGTCATTCGGCCGCGGTGGCGACGGCAAGCGCCTCGCCGGTCAGGGGGGCGTACAGATAGCGGGCGACCCGTACCAAGTGCGCGCGCTCCTCGGCCGGTTCCGCGTCCAGGCCGGGCAGGGGGGCCTGTTCCTCGCGCGGGCGCGGCGGGGTCCCGGCGTTCAGCGCCTCGCCGGCGAAGCGCAGCGCGGCGGCGACGATCAGCGCCGCCCGGTCGCCGTCGTCGAGGCGGGCCCGCTCGGCGACGCCGGTGGCCGCGGTGATCACCGCCGGATCGACCCACGGCCGCAGCGTCAACTCCCCGTCGCGTATCTCCAGTCCACGCCTCGCGGTACGCCACTCCAGGTCCCGGAACGCCAGCCGCTCGGTCCAGGCCGACGGGGGCGCTTCCAGGGCCAGCCGCCGGTCCGCGCGGTACACCAGATCCCACAGCGGGCGCAGGGCCTGGTAGTCGTGGCGCCGGCGCGTCCAGGCGGCGACGGCCGGTCCGGCGAACCCGGCGGTGATCAGTACGGCTCCGAGCGCGGCGAACGCGGGGCCCACGGCGGTGCTCAGCCACTCCACGCCCTCGACCTCCGCGAAGGCCGCACCGATCGCGATGAGCTTGCACACCACATAGCCGCAGGCCACGACCCCGCCGACGGCGATCAGCCGGATGCCCCGGCGCAGCCACCCGTGCGGCAGCCCGGAGGCGTGCCCTGAGCACACCCGGCTGATGTCGATCAGCGCGAAGCCGAACAGCGCCTGGTAGATGACGAGGAACACCGCGATCCGCGGACTCGTCGCGAAGGTGGTGTCGAATGTGAGGGGCGTCTCCGGGCTGACCGCTCCCCCCGTGAAGAACAGGACGATCATCACCGGGACCAGCACCGCGAACACCGCGAGCCGCCGGCGCACCCAGCGCCAGGTGTCGGCGGTCGCCCCGTCCCACACCCGTGAGTTGGTGCGCTCCTTCGGCGGGGTCCACATCCGTGCCAGCACCACGGCGGCGGCGGAGAAGCCCGTGATGCCGAGATAGACGAGCAGAGTCGCCAGGTTGCCCCGCCCCGTGAGACGGTCGATCAGCCGGTAGAGCACCGGGGACGCCACCACGAACGCGGTCGCCGGGGCCGCGATGGTCACGGCGACGACAAGCAGACCGTGGGACGGATCCCGCCGCCACGCCCGGAACTTCAGTACGGCCACGACCCAGGCGACCGTGCCGATACCGAGGTAGACCGCGTTGAACGGCGCCTCGGACATGCCGGACGCGCCACCCTCAGACATGCTGTCCCTTGCGATGCTCCAGCGCGGGGGCGAGCTGGGACGTCGTCCCGGCGCCGGGCGCCAGCACGAGAATGCGCGTCAACTCGGCCCCCAGGATCTCCGCTTCCTCTTCCGCGGCACCATCGTAGTGCGAGCGGCCGAGGACCAGCCGGATCATGTCGGCGTCGATCGTGGGCAGTTCCACATGGGCCGGGTCCTCGTCGGCCGCCGGGGCCTCGGCCAGATGCCCGCAGAGGAGATGCGCGAGTTCATGGCAGATGATGTGGGCCTGATGCAGATGCGAGGTCTCCTGCTCGAAGTAGATCACGTCGGATTCCGCGCGGCGTTCGACGAACCCCGACGGCTCGTCCACCCGCATCCGCCGCGGAACGAGCCGTACGGGACGTCCTGACCGGTCGGCGACGGCGGCGCACAACTCCTCGACCGTGCTCAGCCGCGGCAGATCCAGCTCTCTGACCATGGCCCGCATCCGGCGGCGGGTACGTCCAAGATCTCGCACGATCTCCCCATCAGCCAGCCGCCAGTGCCCCAATGGCGTCTGCTGGTATTCGGTCACGCGTCGGGGCGGCCGTCGGGGCGGCCGTCGGGCAGTCCGACCGCCTTCCGTAGTTGTTCCACAACAGTGAGGGCCGCGTCCTGCATTTCCGGGGGCAGGCCGGCCGCCCGCATCGCGATACGTTCCACCCGGGCGTCGCGCAGCGCCTCGATCTTCCGCAGGTCCCGCTCGACGGCCTGGGCGGTGGCGGAGTCGCTGAAGTAGTCCAGCGGGATGCCGAAGAACCTGGCGATCTTCACCGCGTTCTCCAGGCTGGGCTTCTGCGTGCCCTTGCGGAGGTTGCCGATATAGGTGCCGCTCAGACCGGTCCCCTCGGCGATCTCCGAGTCGCGCCAGGGGCGGCCCAGATCCTTCGGGTAGATCACCGAGATGACACGCCGGAAGCGGGCCGCGAAGTCCAGAGGTTCCGCCGGCTCGGCACTGTTCCCGCTGTCCCCACTGTTGCCGGCGTCGTCAGTGTCGCCAGATCGCAGAGCCGACGCTTCTGAGCGTGGAGAATCGGTGGCCATGTGCCGGATCATAGAACTCTTCGGCCATCGGCGGGGATCACACCGTCGTACCGATTTACACGATCGTTGCGAATAAGCGGGTCAAAAGGCGCACCGTGTAGGGAATCACCGTCGACCAACCGCCATGTAATCAACAATAGTTGACTTCTGCTCGGCGCAGGTAGCAGGATCGACGACGCTGGCGCGTGCACGTCACGAGAGTCCCCACAGCGGGGCCTGGCACCGCGAGCGCTGGGCACCGCTGCCCCACGGGGGTGGGCAACAGTGCCCGGAGCCAGGTGCCAGGGCCTGTCCTGAGGCCCTCATGGCGCGCTCGCCACGGCTGTGGCCGGGCGAGGGCGGCCATGAGGGCCTGGGGAGCCGGACTGTGCGCGTCAGACCGCTGTACGGGCCGTGCGCCTGCGGGCCACGACCAACAGCGCGGCGCCCGCCGCGAGTACGCCCGCGCCCGCCAGGGCGATCGCCGGCGTACCGCCGCCACCGGTCTGGGCCAGGACGCCGGTGCCACCGCCCGTGGTGCCCGCGGCGCCTGTCGTGCCCGCGGTGGTGTGCGGCTGTGCGGTCGCGGTGGCCGTGGTCTGCGGCACGGGCTGGTTGCCGCCGGAACCGCCCGCCGAACCGCCGTCGTCGCCGCCGCCGTCCGTCACCCGCACGGTGAAGAACGCCTTGTTGTTCGCCTTGTTGGTGTCGAACGTCAACTCCGCGCCCCACTCGGACATATGGCGTACGACACCGCGGGTCGTCTCCGGCGCGTCCGCGCCGACCTTCAACACGAACGGCAGCGTCGCGACCTTGCCCACAGGGAACGGCGAGCCGATCCAGCAGAGGTAGGCGGGAGCATCGGGATCGGGGTCGACCGTGCCGTCACCCTTCCAGAGGCGGCAGCGCTCCGGCATCTTCACCACTGTCGTGCCCTTGGGGATCTCGACCAGCAGCGAGATCTGACCGTCGGTGGTGATGAGGTCGACGGAGGCGGGGCCGTCGTTGCGGATCTTCGCCGCCAGGGTGACGGTGTCGCCGGGATCGGCGGTGACGGTGTCCCCGGTGACATCGAGATCGGCGGTGTTGACCACGTTGACGATCCATCGCGACCGGTCCGTCAGGGACCCGCCGGGCGGAGCGCTGCCGTCCGGAACGAGCCCGAGCACGGGCCCGGAGCCGTCGCCGCTCTTCGCGTTCGTCGGCACGGAGGCGCCGAGGGGCGTCACTTGGTAGTCAAGGAACTCGAAGAGCGCCGTCTTCTTGACGTCAAAACCCACCGGCGTGGACAGCCGGTACCGCTTGCCCGGTTCAACGGGCGTACCGATCCGGCACACCGCCTCGGGCAGCTGCCGCCCGTTGCCCGACGGAGGGTCGGTGGTGCCGTACACACAGTTCGAGAACCGCTGGGCGAAGCCGAGTTCGTGCGAGGTGCCGAGCCGCAGTTCCACGCCCTGGGCCGTCAGCGACCCGGTGTTGGCGACGGTGATCGGGGCGTCGAGCGTGCTGCCGGGCACGGCGGTGTCCGTGTCGGGGAACCGGCTCACGACCAGCGCCACCGCGCCGACGGTGACCTTCACGGTGGTGCCGATGACGGTCGCGTTGGAGGACGTCGCGTAGACCCGGGCGGTGCCCGTCGTACCGAGCGCGGCGCCCGGCTTGGCCCTCATCTCGATGAGCCCGCCCTCGAAACCGTCCGGAGCGATGTCCCCGACAGGCCGCGCGCACACGTCGCCGGGACAGCCGGAGCCGAGGATATCGGTGAAGGCGGAGATACCGGACACGTCGATCTTGACGACCACGTCCTTGGCGGTGCCGCCATCGGGGTCGCCCGGGACGCCCCAACTGATCTGCGGCGGATCGCTCTCGGCGGGCTGCGGCAGACCGACCTCGTTCTGGGCGACATGGAACTTCAGGACGGGACGGTCCGCCTGGGCGACGGTCCCCGAGCGGTCCGACTGGGTGGCGGTCTTCGGACCGTCCGTCCCGGCGGCGGGCGTCGACGAACGCGACGGGTCCGCCTGGGCGGGGGTACCGACGAGCGCGGCCCCGAGGAGAACGACCGCGACGGCGGCCCGGGTGGCGGACCATCGGCGTCGGCTGGGTAGTGACATCTCACGGTTACCTTTCCGTTTACCGGACGTTGGCATCCAGATGTCCTGTGCGACAGGTGGGGTCCGTGAATGGTTGTGCGGAGGCAAACGCTCCGTTCATCGCGGGCGAGATCGGTGGCCCGATCCCCCCGGAACCTCAGATCGTCATGGCCTCCTGTATCCAGCGGTTGACCCGGTACGGCAGCCACCACTCCACCTCGCCCACCGCGAGGACGAGACGCTCCTCGCGGAAATCGGCGAGCGCGTCCGCCGGCACGGAGGCCGCGGGGGCGCCGTACGCCAGGTGCTCGATCGCCTCCTGGTAGTGCGGCTCGTCCACGGTGAATCGGCGGAGATCCCCCCAGCGGCGGTCGCGGATCTGGACGAAGCCCGGCCCCTGCCGCCAGAGGCACTTGCCGAGGTAGTGGCCGTTGCGCCAGGTCCGCAGCGCGTCGTCCGCCGCCGCCGGGTCCACCCCCTCGATCCGCCGCGGCGGCTGGAGATGGCTCAGGAGCCGGCCGATCTCCTCGGCGGCCGTCGGACCCCGGTCCGGATCAGGGCGCAGATCCCACTCGACCAGGACGGCACGGGCCGTCAGATCTCTGACAAGGCTGAGGGTACGTACGGCACGGGCCGCCCCCTCCGGCGTTCCGGTGTCCGTGAGATCCACGGCGCCGGACAGCCGGACGCGGCGCGCGCCCAGGTCCCACAGCCGGTCGCACTCCTCGGGAACGGGGCCGGTCAGCGCGATGTCGCCGAGGAACATCCCCGGCAGCGCGCAGGCGACGGGGTCGTAGTCACGCCAGACGGTGACGGACGGGGTGAGGGGGAGGGCGAGGGTGGAACCGGAGCTGGAGCTGGAACTCATCGGACTGGCCTCCTGGTGTGCCTGAACGAAGGGACGGATCAGACAACTGCTCAGACAACGGTCATATGCGGCTCGGCGGCTGCGGAGGCGGAAGCGGAGGCGGATACCGGGTCGGGTACGGGCGCCCCCGTTTCGGCCGCGTCCCCCTCCACCCGAGCCGCGTGCCTGTGCCGCATGAAGTCCAGCCGCAGCAGGTCCTCGTTCACCGCCGAAGGCGCGATATGCACGTACTGCCCGTTGTCGGTGAAGACCAGCCCGAGCTCCACCCAGCGATCGAGCAGTTCCCGCACCTCGTCCTCCTGGAGCGCCCCGCCCGGCACCCGGCCCGCCGCCTTGCGGGCGAGGGCCGACGGCGCGTGCGGCTGGTCCAGCAGCCGGAACGCGGCGATCTCGTACGGGTCGGTCAGCTCCATCGCCCGCCACTGGAACGCCCGGCGCTTGCTGACCAGGACGATACGGTCGCCCAGATCGGCCTGGGTGAGGCGCGCGTCGGCGTGGTGCTTGCGCCACGCGGCGAGCGCGGCGTTGAGCGCGGTGACCGTGGGTTTGCCGATGCCGCGCTCCGGCGCCTCGAAGACATAGGCGAGACCGTAGAGCTCCTCCTCCGGCAGGTCGTAGGTGAAGCGGTAGTGCGCCTCGGGACGCAGCCCGGAGAAGCCCAGTTCGGGCCGGTTGAAGTAGGGGCTGAACCGCTCGATGGCGATACGGGCGGAGAGGTCGACCGGCGGATTGAGGTGTTCCAGCGCCGGTAGCTGCGCGATGACCGGGTCGTAGTCCTCCGCGCTCTCCCCGGGGAAACCGTGCAGATAGTTCCAGGACACCGACAGGCCGGTCTCCGCGCCGTCGCGGAGCATACGTACGTTCTGGCAGCCGCTGACGCCCTTGTCCATCAGATCCAGCACTCGGCTGTTCAGGCTCTCGATCCCCGGCTGTACGTAGATCAGGCCCGCGTCGGAGAGCGTACGGAGCTGGGTGCGGCGCATATTGGCCTTGATCTCGATATGCAGCCGCAGGTCGTATCCGCTCTCGATGATCCGGGGCAGAACGGTGGAGAGGTAGCCCATGTCGAGGATGTTGTCGACCACGTACATGTCCAGCACACGGTGGCGGCGGGCGAGATCCATGATCTCGTCGTAGAAGGTGTCCGGGCTCTTGCTGCGGAACTGCATGAAGGAACCGTTGAGTCCGCAGAACGTGCAGTGGTGCTTCTCGCCCCACCAGCAGCCTCTGGCGCCCTCGACCACGAGTTTGGGCTCGACCCAGTTACGGGCCACGGAGGCGCCGAGGCGTTCGAAGTAGCCGCTGTAGTCGGGCGGCAGGATGGTCGCGGGCGGCAGCGGGCTGGTGGCCATGGGGTTGGCGGTGCTGACGCCGTCCGGGTCACGGTGGCACAGCCCTGCGACGGTGGAGAGGTCCGGGCGTTTCCCGTGTGCCTCGTGCTTCTCGCCGAGCGCGGCCAGCAGCCGCGGGAACGCGGCCTCGCCCTCGCCCCGTATCACGTAGTCCACGAACGGGAAGTTGCGATGGACCGTCGCGCCCTGCTCGCCGTCGCAGTTGGCGCCGCCGATGACGGTGACGATGTGCGGCGCCAGCAGCTTGACCTGACGGGCGGCCGCGAGCGCGGCGGTGTTCTGCTGGAAGGTGGAGGTGAAGCCGACGACATCGGGGGCCTCGTCGACGATCCGCCGGGCGATCTCCGACACGAATTCCGGTACTAACTGGTGTAGTTCACGGGTCATCCGCATCCGGGACGCGCCGAGCTTCCCCTTCATCGCGGCGGCGAACTCGTCGTCCCGCCAGGCGGGATCGTCGTACAGCGCGGAGGAGAAGACCCAGTCGCCGCAGCCCATGAAATAGGAGGCCAGGGCGTAGTACTCGTAGTCCTCGGCGGTGAACTCCATGCGCCGGGTGATCCAGTCGGTGAATTCGAGATTGGCGTGCAGGACTTCGGCACTGCCGTCCGGCACGTGCTCGTCCACACTCCGCTTGAGGATTCCCAGGGCCAGTGACGGAAGGTCGATGGGCGACCAGGGCATGTTGACCAGCAGTACGCGCATGTCGGTGCTCCTCGTGGGACGTACGGAGGTAGGTCGGTACGGGCAAACCGACCGCGGTCGTGCCCGGTCGTGGGCGGGACGACCGGCCGGCCCGGCATCGGTGGCCGCCGGGCCGGCCGGCGCGGATCAGGTCAGTCCTCTTCCGCGTCTTCCGCGTTGCGGAACGGAATGGTGACCGTGACGCCGACGCTCGGCTTCCGGTTCTCCTCGTCACCCTCAAGCGGGTCGTTGTGGATGATGTCCTTCTGCATGGGCGGTTCTCCTCTCGGTGTGTTCGGCGGTACCTGTCCCGGCCGCCGCCGCGGTACGGGCGCGGCCGGGATCCCCCCTCCGGTCGGCGGGGGGCGTCTTGGGGTCGCGGTACGGTCCGTGCGGCGCCCGCGGCGCCGGGGGCACGTGCGGTCCGCGCAGCTCGCGGTCGAGGAAGACCACGGCACGGCGCAGTACGGCGACGTGGTCACCGCCCTCGTATCCGTCGTGCCCGCTGTCGAGCCACATCGACTCGTGGCGCGCTCCGGCGGCGCGGAGGGCGGCGAGGTAGCCGCGTACCTGGCCGGGCGGGCACTTGGCGTCCCGGGTGGCGGCCACCACCAGCAGCGGCGCCCGTACGCGCGACGCGTACTGGATCGGCGAGCTGCGGGCGTACGCCTCGGGCACCTCGTCGGGTGTGCCCCCGTACAGGCGCTCGTCCAGGGCGCGCAGCGCGGAGGTGGTGGTGCGGTAGGCGGCGACGCCGTCGGCGACGGGCTTGACGGCGACGCCCGCCTGCCACAGTCCGGGGTGGGTACCGACGGCCAGCAGGGCGAGATAGCCGCCCCACGAGGTGCCCCAGAGTCCGACTGCGTCGGGGCGCGCCAGACCGCGGCCGATCAGATCGGCGCGGACCGCGACCAGGTCCTCGACCTGGGTGAGCCCCACGCCCGCGCCGAACGCCCGGCGCCAGCGCGGTCCGTAGCCGGTGGAGCCCCGGTAGTTGACGCGCGCGACGGCGAAGCCCGAGGCCACGAGCGAGTGCACGACGCCGTCGTAGGCGTCGCGGTCGTGGTCGGCGGGACCGCCGTGTACGAGGAAGACGACGGGCGGCGGCGTGCCCCGGCCCTCCGGGAGGCCAGGGCCCTCGGGAAGGCCAGGGCCCTCGGAGAGGCCAGGGCCCTCCGGCAGGCTGAGCCATGTGTGCACGGGACCGTCCGGGGTCGGTGTCCACAGGTCGCGGTGGTCACCCGGTACGCGCCCCGGCACGGTGCCGAGGGCCGGCAGCGCGGTACCGGCGGTGGAGTGCATACGCGGCGGATGCGCCGTATCCGTCCACAGGTAGTGCACATCGCCGCCGGCGCGCGGCGCCGCGTCCAGCAGGCTGCCGGGCGGCGTCGGCACGCGCGTGAGGGTGGCGGTGTCGAGCGCGGCCCGGTGCAGGGTGCTGCGGCCGTGGTGGTCCTCCCGGATCAGCACGAAGCGCCCCTCGCTCTCGCCCGCGCCCCCGCCCGCGCCCGCGGTCCCGCCCTCGCCCGCGCCCGCGCCCGCGGTCCCGGGATACCAGCGGGCGGTGATCTCACTGTCGAACGCACACCACCGGTACGTACGAATCCCGGTCTCCGGGCGCCAACTCGCCAGCAGATAGCGGTCGTCGTCCTCACGTACCAGCAGCAGTTCATCGCGTTCCGCGGTGGGCGCGAAGCCGAGCGACCAGAGTCTGCCGTGTTCCGCGGAGCCGGAGAGCACGGCGCGCGGTGTGCCATCCGCCGCGAGGACGGTCACGGCGTGCGCGGAATCGGCGGGGCCGCTGATCGCCAGCAGACCGGCCGTGGCGTTGATCCCGGACAGGGTGGCGTGCCGGTCGACGCGCGTCACCTCGCGTGCGGAACCGCCGCGTCGGCCCAGCCGGACGGTGGTCGTACGCCCGTCCCCCAGCCCCATGGCGACCGTCCCGTCGTCACTCACGGCCAGGCCGCGCGGGGTCCCCGGGGGCACGCCGGTCAGCCCGGGGAGGTCGGGTCCGCCGCGGAAGGGCTGGAACCGCCAACGGCCCACGCCGTGCGCGTCCTCGTCGAACCACCACACGTTCGCGTCCCGGTCGATCGTCCCGTGCAGGGTGCCCCGCGGCCGATCGGTGACCTGGCGGGCACGGCCGGTCGCGGCGTCCCACGCGAACACCTCGCACCGGCCGTCCGCGTCGGCGGTGAAGGCCATGAGCGCGGGATCGGCGGCGCAGACCTCGGGCAGGGCGGCGAGATAGACCTGATAGCGGGAGCCGGTCACGCGCCTCGCCCCCTCGTCGGTACGTCGCTCGCCGACACGTCTCCGGTGGGTACGTCGCTCGCAGACACGTCTCCCGTGGGTACGTCGCTCGCCGGTACGTCTCCCGTGGGTACGTCGCTCGCAGATACGTCTCTCGCCGGTACGTCGTCGCTCGCCGACACGCCCCGCGCCAGTACGCGCTTGGCGCCGAACGTCGTGTGGAGCGCCAGGACTGCCAGCACCCCGGCACACACGAGAGCGGGTACGGCGGCCCCCGCGTGGGCCGTCAGCAGCCCGGCCAGTGCGGGCGCCATGGCGGCGGCTCCGCCGGCGGCGGTGGCGAGCACGGAGCCGGCGCGCGCCTGGAGTTCGGGCGGTGTCCCGTGGATGGCGCGGGCCTGGAGGATCACGGTGGCGAGCGGCATGATCAGGCAGAACCCGCCGAACAGCGCACCGTACGTCCACGGTTCCCCGGCCGTCGCGAGCGCGGCGGCGAGCGGGATCATGAGCCAGGACACCGCCACGACCGCCCGTGAGGGGCTGAGCCGGCGCACGAGCCGGGGCGCGGCGAGCGAACCGGCGAGTCCGGCGGCGCCGGACAGTGCCAGGACCAGACCCATGGGCGTGCCGCCGTGGCCGCTCTCCTGCAAGGTGAAGACGGCGTCGTAGTACAGCGCGGCCAGTACGCCGTTGACGGCGGTGGTCCACACAAGTACCAGCCGCAGCAGGGGCGTTGACCTGACGAGCCGGAATCCGGCGCTCGCCTCGGCGGCCATCCCCGACCATCTGCCCCGTACGGAGCGACGCGCGGAAGGACTCCCCGGGGAATGCCCGGAGCGAGGCGCCGTGCCGTCCGCCCTGAGGTTCGAGCGCATGGCCCGGACGCATACGGCGGTGACGGCGTACGAGACGGCGTCCAGCACGAAGGGCAGCGCGCGGGAAGCCTGGTACAGCATGCCGCCCAGGGCGGGTCCGGCGACCAGGGCGCCCCGGTCGCCCGCCTCCAGCCCGGCCACGACACGCGGCAGGTTCTCGGGCGCGGAGATCAGGGCCACCGTGCCGCGGGCCGCCGCCTCGTAGCAGGCGGTGGCGGTACGTTCCACGAGCACGGCGACGAGCAGATGGACCAGCGAAGGCCGTCCTTCGGCGACGGCCAGGGCCACGGCCACGGAGCCCATCGCGAGCGCCGAGACCACCGCCGACCAGAACATCACCGGCTTTCGCGCGCCCCGGTCGGCCGGTACGGCGACGAGCGGGCCGAGCACCAGCCCGGTCGCCGTGGACACCCCCGCGACCAGCCCCACCACCGCGGGCGAGTAGCCGAGCCCGAGAAGCAGCAGCGGCAGGACGACGCCGGACGCCTGGCTGCCGAGGGAGTCAGCGGCGTTCGCACACCAGAAGAGCCGGACATCACGGGCCGTGGACCCGGTGTCCTTGGCGTGCGCGGTGTCCTTGTTCTGGACCGGAGTTACGCCCCGGACGCGCGAGCCGCCCGTTTCGGGGACAGAAGATCCCACGCGCAGCCCTCCCCGTTTCCGCCGTCGTCAGACTCGAAGTCACCTGCGAAGTAGCGCCGTACTCGACAAAGAAGCGCATAGAGAGATGCGCGGAAAACGTGCAGGAATTGAAACGCTCGGGAGCTTAACCAGGCCCCGATGTGAAGAACAAGGACGCCCGAACGAGGGCGGGTTCGATTTCGCACAGCCGCCTCGGGGGTGCGCCGGGACCTCCGTACAGCAGCATCGGGACGGTCGGTTCTTACCGCGCCCGGCGCCCGCGATCACCGCGTCCGGCGTAGCGGATTCGGATCGCGACGGCACGGCGCCCGGAGTTCCGGCTTCGCTTTGGCATTCGCGGTGCCGGAGGAATCGTCCGCACGGGTGGAGGCCCGTACAGATCGTCGACCGGATCACCCACGGCTGGACCGGACATAAGCCGGAATTCGCCGCTCCGCGCGGGGTACGGCGTCTGAACAGCGCGGGGATCGAGCCGGGAAGGCATCACACGGCCCGGACCACATGGCGCGGGGCGCCGCCCGGCCACGGCCGTCGGACACCACCCCGCACTGCCGTCACCCCGGCCACCGACGGCGCACGGAGCCTTCCCGGTGGTGAAGGCAGCCACCCCCCGTCAACGCGTCGCACGACGCGTATGAGCGCGTCGCGGCCGTACGGAAAGGCGCCCGGCGGACGCCCGCCGGCCCTCGCGATTCCGGAATCCCACCCCCCGGATCGAGGCCGGCCCGCGATACGCGCTCAACTTATTGGCCGGAAACGAACGCGATGCCCTGCGCGCGGCGTACGACCACGGCGCGACGCCTCGATCCTGCGAACCCCGGCATCGACCATGGATCGACGGATGGGGACGAAGGCGTCGACGGCGATGCTCGCCACCGTCACCGGCGGTGTCCTGTCGGGTCGTGCTCCAGCGCGATGGACGCGAACTCGCTGATCAGCGGGTCGCGTCGGCCGCTCGCCCAGGCCAGGCAGACCTGGTTGGGTGCGATGTCGGAGATCTCGACGTGGGTGACATCGGGGCGGGTGTAGTACGTCGCGGTCGACAGGGGCAGGACGACCACACCGCGTCCGGCCGCTACGTTCTCCAGCTTCTCCTCGACCGTCCGGATGGGCGGTGGTGTCGCTCGCCGACCCTCGGAGGGGGGCGCGCTGGAGAGTTCCGTGGCGATGTCGCGCCATTCGGGTACGGCGTCGGGGTCCTGCAACAGGTGCTCGCCCGCGAGGTCGTTGACGCTCAGGACGCCCTTGTCCGCGTAGGGGTGGTCCGCGGGGAGCACCGCCACCCGCGGCTCCGTCAGCAGGTTCCGCGTCCGCAGCCCGCGCCGGTCCAGCGGCATCCGTACGTAGCCGACGTCGACCCGGCCGTCGTGGATCACCTCGGTCTGATCGTCCCAGCCGGTTCTGACCACCTCGATCGAGAGATCCGGATGGCGGCGGGAGAGTTCCCGTACGGCGCCCGTGACGATCAGTCCGGGCATGAACCCGATCGCGAACGTCTCCGTACCCCCGGCCGCGCGGGCCAGTCGGCGGCGTACGGCCTCCGCCGCCGCCAGCAGCGGCACGGCGTCGGCCAGGAGCCGCCGGCCCGCGGAGGTCAGTTCGGTGGCGCGCTTGTCGCGTACCAGGAGCTGGACCTTCAGTTCGCTCTCCAGCGCCTTGATCTGCCGGGAGAGGACCGGCTGCGCGATGTGCAGCCTTTCGGCGGCCCGTCCGAAGTGCAGCTCTTCCGCCACCGCGACGAAGTACCGCAGCTTACGGAGGTCGAGATCGAGCGCCACGGGCTGCTCCTTCCGCGTCGTGCTCGGGGCCGTCGGTGTTCCGGGCGGCCGTAGGTGGTCAGCGGGTGGCCGGACGTGGTCAGCGGGCGGCCGGACCCTGGTCAGGCCGGGCGGCGGCCAGCTCCGTCAGCGGGTCCAGCCGTACGGGGTTCCAGCCCAGCTGCCCGCGTGCTCGGGCGCCCGTGAACTGCTGGTCCAGTGCGAAGGCCTCGGCGATCGGCCCCATCTCCTTCGTCGCCTCGTCAATGGTCAGCCGCCGGATCGCGCCCGGCCGCCCCATGGCCCGGCTGAGTGCCTCGGAGATCTGGAGCGCGGTGGGGTTCTGGTCGCTGACGCCCGCGTAGACGGATCCGGCGGGGGCCGCCAGCGCGAGCACGTACAGCTCGGCGAGGTCCTCGACATGCACCAGCGACCAGTGGTTGGAACCGTCCCCGACGACCGGGACAGCGCCCGCTTCCCGCCCGGGAGCCGCGTAGAACGTCTCGATCAGCCCGCCCGAGCGGCCGTACACCGGGCCCGGCATCACCACCACGGGCCGCTCGCCCGTGGCCGCCCGCGCGAGGACGCGCTTCTCGTTCTCCAGGCGCCAGGCCGTCAGCCTCGGCGGGTTCAGCGGCGCGTCCTCGTCGACGACCCCGGCGGTGTCGCCGTAGATCCATACCCCGCCGGTGTGCACATACGGGCGGGCTCCCGCGCCGTCCTGCATCGCCTCGGCGGCGGCGCGGTCGACCTCGGCGACGTCCGTACCGGCGTACTGGGCCAGATGCAGAACACCGTCCGCGGCGCGCGCCGCCTCGCGGAGCACGGCCACATCGGTCAGCTCGCCACGGACGGCGCTCGCGCCGAGACCGGTCACGACCCGGTCGGAGGCATCGCTGCGGACCAGCGCCGCGACCTCGATACCCCGCCGGACCAGCGCCTCGATGGTCGCCCGGCCTACGTAGCCGGAACCTCCCGTCATGAAGACCTTCATGATCGTTCCCTTCGTCGCCGGTGAGCTTCCTCGGTGATGGATTCGGTACTACCGACTCTGCTCGCGACGGGGACCGGCGGTCCAACACCTGATCCGCTTTCTGTCATACCCGGTGGATATAAGGGCAGGTCAGGTGGCTGCTGGTGGAGTGGGCCGATCGAGTGAACGGGTGAAGGAGTGAACGGGAGATCCGTAAGGTACGGGTGGACTCCTCACGTCAGTCCGCGCAGTAGGTGTCCCGCGCCGGTCGCCGTCCCGAGGTGAGGAACTCGGTGACCGTACGGTCGCCGCAGGCGTTGCCATTGCCCAGATAGACACTGTGCCCGCCGTGGTCGACCGTCACGAGCCTGGCGCGGTCGCCGAGGGCCTCGCGCATCTTCAGCGCGCCGGAGTACGGGGTGGACGGGTCCCGGAGGTTCTGGATCATCAGGATGTTGGAGGGGCCCTCGGCGGTGATGCGGGTGGGCTTCTCCGCCGGCGCGTCCTTCCAGAAGGAGCAGGCGAAGGCGTTCGCCGGCATCCCGGCCGTGAGCGGGTACCGGACGCGGTCGGCGGCCACGGCGCGCTCGTACGCGGGGACGGAACCCGGCCAGCGCACGTCGTTGCAGATGACCGCGGCCGTCACCGCCGCGTCCTCGTCCCGAAGCGGCTGCGCCAGGTCGGCGGGCAGGACCGGCTTTCCGGCCGGGTCGATGGCCGCCCGGACGATCCGCGCCAGTTGGGGAAAGGAAGCGTCGCTGTACAGGGCGTTCTGGAGCGCCTGCCGCAGTCGGTTGCCGGTCAGCGGGGTGCCCGGTGTGGTCGACTCCTTCGGTTCGCGGTCCAGCTTCGCCGCGAGCGCCAGGAACAACGGCCGTACGTCCTCGGCCCGTTCGGCCAGCCGAAGCCCCGGCTCTTCTTCCTCGCGGGCCGGATCCGCCGCCCAGGCCGCGAAGTCGGGGAACCGGTCGTCCGCGCCCACCGCCATGTTCGCCGCCCAGCCCCGCGCGACCCGGGCCGGGTCCGGGTCGCCGCTGCTGTCCAGCACCCAACGGTCCGTGTGCCGCGGGTACTTCTGTGCGTACACGGCGCCGACGTACGTCCCGTACGAGACACCCCAGGCGGACAGCTTCTCCTCGCCCAGCGCCTGTCGGAGGCGGTCGATGTCGCGCACCTCGTTCGCCGTGGTGAGGCTGCGCAGCACGGCGCCGCCGTTACGGGCACAGGCGTCGGCGATACGGCGGCTGCGGGCGACGCTCTCGGTGATATCACCGCCCGGCCCCGGCCAGGGACGCAGGTTCACCAGGTCCCGGTCCGCCGCGTCGAGGTCGCAGCTCGCCTTCGTACTGCTGCCGACCCCGCGCGGGTCGAAGCTGACGAGGTCGTACGCGCCGGCCATCTCCTTCCGCAGCGCGTCCCCCTTCTGCGCGAGCCGCAGCACCCCGGACCCACCGGGCCCGCCGGGGATGTACAGCAGCGCCCCGCGCCGCGCCTCGGGCCGCTCGCTGCGGATGCGGGACACGGCGAGGGTGAGCTGAGGGCCGTAGGGGTCGTCGTAGTCGAGCGGTACGGGCAGCTCGGCGCACTCCTGCGCGTGCGCGACGGGGGCGGGTTCGGTGGTCGGGGCGGGTTTGGCGGTCGGGGCCTGCTCGGCGGTCGGGGCCTGCTCGGCGCAGGGCCGCCAGTTGAGAGCGGGTACGCCGGTGGACGCTCGGGCGTGGACCTCCGGGGTGACGACGGCGGTCAGGGTCGTGGCGACGCCTGCGGCCGAGAGGGCGAGAACGAGGGCTCTGCGGGTGTAAGTCGTCATTCCACAAGGGTGGTTGAGCCGGGGTCCGCTGCCCATGCGGCAGGCATGACAACGCGGCTGGGGGTAGCCCCCGGACGGTACGACCAGAAACGCGACCGAGTCCGCGTCCACGACCGACCGCGACCGCAACCGACCGCGACCGCGTCCGCGTCCCGGTGCGAGTCAGCTGTCGGGGGCGGGCTGCCGAGGGGACGACTCCGCCTGCTCGGCTGTCCAGCTGCTGAGGAGCTGGAGGGACTGGTGGGTGGGTGAGCCGGGTTCGACGTTGTAGACGCACAGGGTCTGGTCACTGTCACCGGGCGGCTGGAGGGATTCGTACGAGAAGTAGAGGTCCCCGACCAGGGGATGGTGGTAGTGCTTCGCGCCGTGCGTACGGCGCAGGACGCGGTGGTCGTTCCACCAGGTGGTGAACTCCGGCGAGTGCACGGTGAGTTCACCGACGAGGTCGGCGAGCAGCCGGTCATGGGGGTAGCGGCCGGCTTCGAGACGGAGCGTGGCGACGGTTTCGGCGGCGATGCGCTCCCAGTCGCCGGTGCGTTCGCGGGCGAGGGGGTCCAGGAGGTAGTAGCGGGCGAGGTTGCGCTGCCGGACCGGCAGGGCGTCGAAATCGGTGAGGACGGCGCGCGCGAGACGGTTGGCGGCCAGCACGTCGGTGCGCCGGCCGAGGACGAAGGCGGGCACATGCTCCAGGGTCTGGAGCATCAGATACAGGCCGGGCCGTACGCGCTGCGGACGGGCGGGGGTACGCCGGGCGGCCGTGGGGCGGGCGAGGAGGTCGGTGAGGTGTTCACGCTCGGACGCGTCGAGCCGGAGGGCCTCGCAGAGCGCCTCGACGACCTCGGGTGAGGGATTGGTGGCGCGGCCCTGCTCCAGGCGCGTGTAGTACTCGGTGCTCACCCCGGCCAGCCGGGCGGCCTCCTCACGACGCAGACCCGGCACACGCCGCCCACGGGTGTCGCCGGTCAGCCCGGCCTGACCGGGGGTGACCCGGGCGCGCCGGCTGCGCAGGAAGTCGGCGATCTCGCGGCTTCGGTCCATGAACCCAGTGTGACCAGTCGGTGGGCGGGACGGGGCCGCTGTGGGTGGCCCTGCCGGTACCTGCCTTCGCAGGGCGCGCTACCGGGCTGCCGGAAAGGCGGTGCGGTGGTGTCCTGGAAGAGGAGAGGGCAATGGCCCGGAGAGTCCGCCGGCCCTCTGACCTCCCCGTTCCGTTCGATCCTGTCTGTTTCTGTCCGTTCCCGTTCCCGTTCCCGTTCCCACTCCCTGTTCTTGTTCCCCCTCACTCCTGAAAGGTGGCGCTCCATGTCCACCGAAACTAGGTTCACAGAACGCTCCGCCAAGCCCCTGAACGGTCGTATCGCGGTCATCACCGGTGCCTCCAGCGGCATCGGCGAGGCCTCCGCCGAGCACCTGGCCGCCCTGGGCGCCACCGTCGCGGTCCTGGCACGCCGTGCCGACCGTCTGGACGAACTGGTCGCCCGGATCGACAAGGACGGCGGCACGGCGCTGGCGATCGCCGTCGATGTGACCGACACCGCCGCGGTCCAGTCGGCCGCCGACCGGATCGAGGCCGAGTTGGGTGGCGCGGACCTGCTGTTCAACAACGCCGGCGTCATGCTTCCCGCCCCGATCGAGGAACGGCGTACCGATCAGTGGCAACAGCAGATCGACCTCAACATCACGGGTCTGATGAACGTCATCGGCGCGTTCGTCCCCCAGCTGGTGAAGGCCGCCGGCGAACGCGGTGTGGCCGACCTGATCAACACCGCCTCCATCGCGGCCCAGAACATCTTCCCCAATTTCGCCGTCTACTCGGGCACCAAGGCGTACGTCACCCACCTGTCCCGGCACCTACGGGTCGAACTCGGCCCGAAGAACGTCCGGGTCGCCGCGATCGAGCCCGGCATCGTCGGCACCGAACTACAGGACCACGTCACTGACGACGGCGCCCTGGACTGGCTGGCGGGCTCCAAGGAGACCATGGACTGGCTGACGGCACAGGACATCGCGCGGACCATCGGTTTCATCGCGACGCAGCCGCCCCGGGTCAACCTGCAACAGGTCACCATCATGCCCACCGGCCAGACCAGCTGACCTGCCCGTACCGAGGCTGACCTGCCCGTATGGGGGCCGGGCGCGCGCGGCGGACGCTTCGGGCGATCACCAGCGCACGGGGAGTGTACGCAGCCCCCGCAGCAGACTGGGTCGCCACTCGGGGGCGGCGGACGCGGCGTCGAGTGCGAGGTCGTCGAGTGCGAGGTCCGGGAAGCGCTCCAGCAGCGCGGGCAGCGCGACGGAGGCTTCGAGCCTGGCGAGCGGTGCGCCGAGACAGTGGTGGATGCCGTGACTGAAGGCGAGCTGAGCGCGGTTCGCGGCGGGATCACGGCGGATATCGAAGCGCTCGGGGTCCGCGAAACGCGCGGGATCGCGGTTGGCGGCGGCGAGGGAGAGAACGACGCGCTCGCCCCGCGGTATCGGCGTACCCGCCAGCGTGACGGGCTCGGCGGTGTAGCGGTACGCGGCGATCTGCGCCGGCGGCTCGTAACGCAGCGTCTCCTCGATCGCACCCTCCATCAGCCCAGGATCGGCACGCAGCGCGGCGAGTTGATCCGGGTGCCTGAGCAGCAGATGGACGGCGCTTGAGATGAGATTGACGGTCGTCTCATGCCCAGCGACAAGCAGCAGGAACGCCATGCCGAGGAGTTCATCGGGCGCGAGACGGTCGCCGTCCGGGTTGTCGGAGTCATGAGCCCGGACGAGGGCGTGCAGAAGGTCGGCGTCCTCCCCGGGGGCGAGACGGCGCTTCTCCTCGATGAGCCCGGTGAGATATTCGGTCATCGCGGCGGCACCGGCCATCGCGGCCTCGGCGTCGGTGACGGCGACGATCGCGCTCGACCAGCGGTGAAAGTCCTCGCGGTCGGCGGCGGGGACGCCGAGGAGTTCGCAGATGACGGTGATGGGCAGCGGAAAGGCGTACGCGTCGACAAGATCGCCCCCGCCGGCCGGCGCCATGACATCGAGAAGGTCGGCGGCAATGCGCTGAACACGCGGCCCCAGCTCCGCGATACGTCGGGCGGTGAACTGCCGTGAGACGAGCGCGCGGAGCCGGGTGTGATCGGGCGGGTCGACCTGGAGCATGTTGCGACCGATCGCGTAACCGCCGTCGCTGTCGAACTCGGAGGAATGCCGGATGTCATTGCACAACCGCGAGTCGCCGAGCCCGGCCCGAACGGCGTCGTACCCGAGCACCAGCCAGACCCCTTCACCCCCGGGCATCCGTACGCGACGGACGGGTCCTTCGGCGCGGAGGGCCTGATAGGCGGGGTAGGGATCGGCGAAGAAGTCGGGGGCGGCGGAGGCGAGTTCGGTGAGGTGGTCTGCACGCATGGTGACTCCCTGGACTAAGCGGGGACCCTTCCCCGCTTCCGCGCCCGAGCGTACCAAGAACCGGGGACAGCTCCACGCTTTGGGGTCGCCACCGCTGACTCGCCCGAGTCAACGCACCTTGATCCCCGCGGGCGCGGGGCTGGCCCTGCGGAAGTTCCGAGACGTCACCCAGGAGTGGCGCACCGAAGCTTGAGCAGAACGTTCGACAGTCGGCCCGAACCAACCCTCTCCGCGCGCTCGCACGCGCCTTCGACGTGCAGCTTGAGCCCGTTCCTCCGCTGAGTGCACCGGGGGTTACCCCTACCTGGAGCGGGCGGATGGCAGGATCGCCCTGGGCGACCGCATCCGGAAATGCTGGGCTCGGCATATGCCGCTGGTTTCCCAACGTTTCCGGAGGAGTTGGCTCGTGCGTGAGCAGACATGGCAATGGTTCCGTTCTTCCGGACGGCAGCGGAGTGGTCGACGCAGAGCCGTGATGGCCGCGGCTGCGGTGGCCGTGAGCGTCGTAACGTTGGGTGTCCTGGCGCCGCCCGCGGCGTTCGCTGCCGCCAGGCCGGACACCGTCCAGCAGGGCCTGAACGCATTGGTGCGCGCGGATGGCCTGCCCGCCGCGCTGGCGAGCGTCAAGGACCGGGAGGGCCGCGCCCGTACGTACACCGCAGGGGTGGGCGACCTGGCCACCGGGGCGAAGGTGCCCGACGACGGGCAGGTGCGGATCGGCAGCAACACCAAGACGTTCACCGCGGTGGTCGTGCTGCAACTGGTCGCTGAAGGGAAGATCGGCCTCAATGCCACGGTCGACACCTATCTGCCGGGCCTCGTCCGCGGACAGGACATCGACGGCCGCCGCATCACCGTGCGTCAGCTCCTCCAGCACACCAGCGGACTACCCGAGTACGAAGACCTCGTCGTCGACGGCATCCTTCAGCACCGGTACTTCGAACCTCGCGACCTTCTGGATATCGCGTTTCAGCGCAAGGCCGACTTCTCCCCCGGAACGAAATGGGCGTACAGCAACACGAACTACGTAGTGGCCGGCCTGATCGTCCAGAAGGTCACCGGCCGGCCCCTCGCCGAGGAGATGGACCGGCGCGTCATCAAGCGCATCGGGCTGCGCCACACGTACTTCCCCGCTCCCGGTGACATGACCATTCGGGAACCCCATCCCCAGGGCTACCACAGGGATTCAGCAGGCGCGCCTCCGCGCGACGTCACGGAGATTGACGCCTCCGCGGGCTGGGCGGCGGGGCAGATGATCTCCACCAACTCCGACCTCAACCGGTTCTTCACCGCGCTCCTGGCCGGCCGCCTCCTCCCGGCGGCCCAGCTCAGGCAGATGCGCACCACGGTCCCCATCGGGGACACCGGCGCCGGCTACGGACTGGGGCTCATGAGCAGGCCACTGTCGTGCGGCGGTGTCTACTGGGGCCACGGCGGCGACATCCCGGGATACGAGACCCGGGGCGGAGCCACCGACGACGGCCGCGCCGCGGGTGTCGCGGTGACCAGCATCCCGACCGACGGGGCGGCCACGAAGCATCTCGAAAGTGTCGTGGACGAGGCTCTGTGCCGCTGAACCGGGCGTCCTAGGAGAGTGGTTGGCGTACGGCAGCAACAGTCACGGTGCCGTGGAGAACATACGCGCTCGGCAGATCTCCAACAGGGCGATCGGCCCGGGGACGTCTGCACGATTGCCGTCGGCGGCGCGGGCGCCTCACCTCCCCGGCCGCCCGCCGCGCTTCGGCTCGCCTCAGGGAGCCGCGCCCGCGCGGACGGCAGGGCAACTACGGTGGTGCATGCACGTCAAGTTGACGGAGACGCCGACTCCGATACGCCGAGGAGGAGATGGGGTGCCGCCCCGGCAACGAACGAGGAGCCGTCTCGCCAGCGCAGAAGCGAGAGAACACCTATATGCCGGAGTTCGCAGAAGTAAGCAAAAACGGCCACTCAGCAGGGTAAAAGCCCAGGTCGACCCCTGTGGTCCCCGCACACGCGGGGTTGGTCCCTTCTCCGGCGTCCACTGGCCCTCGACAGCACCGTGGTCCCCGCACACGCGGGGTTGGTCCCTACCGACCGCACGGGCTCGGGAGGCGATAATCGTGGTCCCCGCACACGCGGGGTTGGTCCCTCGTCGCTGATCTGTGCAAGCGGTCGAGCAAGGCGGTCCCCGCACACGCGGGGTTGGTCCCGGCCTTGCCATGCGGTGGGTGAAGGACTACGAGTGGTCTCCGCACACGCGGGGTTGGTCCCTATCAGTTACAGGCCGACGCGCTGTCTCAGGCGTGGTCCCCGCGCATGCGGGGATGGATCCAAGGCAGCGGCGGAGGTAGTGAAGCCGGAAGTACCGCTCCCCGCACCCGCGGGGTTGGTTCCTGGCTCGCCGCGCTGGTCGTCCAACTGGCGCCGTGGTCCCCGCACACGCAGGGTTGGTCCCCGGGCGTCGAGGGTGTCGGGGTGCCACAGGTCGTGGTCTGCGCACGCGCGGGGTTGATCCCCCGAACGTTCTGAGCCGGACGCCGTACGGTCAGTGATCCCCGCGCACGCGGGGTTGGTCCAAGCTCGCCGAACTCCTCGGCTGAGACCATGAGTGGTCCCCACACACGTGGGGTTGGTCCCGGCGTGATAATCCACCACACGGTTACCAAGGGGTAGTCCCTGCACACGCGGGGGTGGTGTTCCCTGCGCGACATGTGGGGGTTCCGGATGGATCGGGTGGTCCCCGCACACGCGGGGTTGGTCCCAGCTCCCACAAGACGACGCCGATCATGCTCATGTGGTCCCCGCATACGCGGGGTTGGTCCCTACGGAGAGTTCCTGGCCTATGAGTCCGAGGCGTGGTCCCCCGCGCACGCGGGGTTGGTCCCGGCTCGACCCGCGGGGGCCGTGCCGTGATTCGGTGGTCCCTGCGCACGCGGGGTTGGTCCCAGCTTCACCTCGCGGAGCGTGCGCAGCTCGGCGTGATCCCCGCACACGCGGGGCCGGTCTCCCTCACAGACCAACTGGGCGAGGCAAGGCCGGATGATCCCCCCGAGACGCGGCTCGACCGGCGGCAAACGCCCGCCCACCCCCTCTGCCCGTCGCCGGACCAAAGGCAGGTAACCCAGCGAGACGCAGGTCACGTTCGGCCATGTCACATCGTGCCGAGTCCCGCCCGTCAGGTCGGTGTAGGCATCGACAACGACGGAGGAGTTCACCATGAGCGCCCGTTTGAACATGTTCGACAGCCCGATCGCCGGCAAGGTCTGGAAGCACATCATCTCGGCCGGCAAAGCGCTCGCCGATTCGTCACTCCCTGCCGCCACGCAGGAGCTGGTGAAGATCCGCGCGAGTCAGATCAATGGGTGCAGTGGCTGCCTCGACATGCACACCAAGGAAGCCGCCGCCGCGGGTGAGACCTCGGTGCGCCTCAATCTGATCGCGGCGTGGCGGGAGGCCACCGTCTTCACCGAGGCCGAGCGCGCGGCGTTGGAGTTGACGGAGCAGGGCACCCGTCTTGCCGACGCGGGCGGTGGAGTCACCGATGCGGCCTGGGCGAATGCCGCCAAGCATCACGATGAGGAGCAGCTCGCCGCTCTGGTGTCGCTCATCGCCGTCATCAACGCGTTCAACCGCGGGAACGTCATCATCCAGCAGCCCGCCGGCGACTACCGGCCCGGCCAGGCCGGATAACGACGGCTACCCGGCCCGCCGCCCGCGCCCCCGCACCCCGCACCCCGCGCCCCGCGCCCGCCCCAGGCCCGCAGGCCCCCTGGCCCCCGGTCCGGGAAGCCCCGGACCAGGAGCCAGGGACCGAGGACCGGCGGCTTCTACTCCCACTCCACCGTGAGCGTCGCCCCCGCCCCCGACCTGAGGAAGACATACGCCGTCGCCGCGGGCGCGGAAGCCAGGCGTAGGCGGGCCTGTGTGATGCCCGTCGGATTGACCGTCGTGAAGGCGGTGGACGACTTCGCTCCCGTGGTGAAGGCGCCGATCTCCGCAGCCTCGGCGGTCGTGGCGGCGGCCGACCAGTCGTCGGCGGCCGTCGCGCAGGTCGCGCCGAAGCAGCCGGTTCTGATGTCGACGACCAGGCGGTTGCCCGCCGCCCACGGGTCACCGGCGCCGCTCGCGCGCGTCACCGTCACGAACGCCCGCTTTACGCGCGCCCCGTCCGGGACGGACGAGGTGTCGAAGGAGAACAGGGCCCGGTTGTGGAGCCCGTCCGTGCCGCGGCCGACCGCGACCCCCAGGCTTCCTTCGAGCGTGCCGACGGCCGCGCCGGTTCCGGTGGCGGATGCCTTTACGTAGCCGTCGTCCGCGGCCAGGCTCGGCAGTACGACGGTGCCCGCACCGGGTTCCGGCCCAGGGCCGGGGCCCGGGGATCCGTCGCCCGCCAGGTCCCAGAACAGGCCGATCCGGTACGAGGCACACAGCCCGACGTCGAGGATGTACGCGCCCGCCGTGCCGCACTGCTCGGCGCCGGTACCCGGGTCGACCGGCTGGCCGTGGCCCATGCCGGTCAGCGAGTACGTCTCCACCACATCCCGTCCGGCGCCGTCGCGGTACACAGCGTGTGGATAACCGGCCACGGTGTCAGTGACGTCGGGCGTCGCGTCCGTACCGTGGACCGCGGTCCACTGCTCCACCGTCTCCGTCAGATTGGCCGGGACGACTGTCGTGTCCGTCGTCCCCTGCCAGACCGAGACCGTGGGCCGGGGTCCCGCGTAACCGGGGTACGCGGCACGGACCTTGTCGGCCCAGGCCGACGGCGACAGGTTGGTCCCTGGGTTCATGCAGCCGTACGCGCCGATCACGCTCGTCGCGCACGCGTACGGCAGTCCGGCCACCGGTGCTCCGGCGGCGAAGACGTCCGGGTAGGCGGCGAGCATGACGTTGGTCATCGCGGCCCCGGCGGACAGCCCCGTCGCGTAGACCCGGGCGGCGTCGCTGCCCAGATCGCTCTTCATCCGGTCGGTCATCTGCTTGACCGACAGCGCCTCGCCCGCGCCGCGCGCGATGTCACCGGATTCGAACCAGTTGAAGCAGGAGTTGAGGTTGTTGGCCGACTGCTGCTGGGGCAGCAGCAGCGCGAAGCCCCACTGGTCCGCCCACTTCGTCCAGCCGGTCTCCGTGTCGTACGCCGCCGCCGACTGCGTACAGCCGTGAATCGCCACGACGAGGGGCCGGCCGGCGGGCAGGCCGTCCGGGACGTAGCGGAACATCCGCAGATTGCCGGGGTTCGTACCGAAGCCCGTCACTTCGGTGAGCGCCGCCGCCGGTGCCTCGGCCCGGCCCTCGCCCCCCGACTCCGCCCCCGCATCGACCCGGCCCTCGACCCGCGCATCGACCCGTCCCTCAACCCCCGACTCCGCCCGCGCCTCGGAAACAAACCCCGAGCCGCCCACACCGAGCAGCGCGACCAGCAGCGCGACCAGCGCGGCGGGCAGCACGGCGAGCGGCGTCCCCGCCGTGGTCAGCCGTCGCGCCGGGCTCCTCGGCGGCGTGCCTCGTTTCGCCCCGCCCCGCAGGGCGGTTCGCTTCGTCCAGATGCTGTCCCACATCGCGGCTCCCCTCGTGTCCGTCTCCCTTGACGGTGTACGGACACTAGGGGCGCGCCCGGGCCGCGCAGGACGGCCCGGACCGCCATCAATCCCGTGGAGACGTGGGCTCCGGCCATATGGACAACGCCTGAGCGGAACCCGCCGTCGCCCGTCCCGGCCCCAGTCCCGGCCCCAGCTCCGGCCGCCGCCGGATCCCGAACTCCCGCCGCAGAGCCGAAAGCGCCGCGAGATAGCCGGACATGCCATGGACACTGGGCCCCGGCGGCGTCGACGCCGAGCAGAGATAGACCCCCGGCAGCGGGGTCCGATAGGGGTCGAGCCGTGGGGTGGGGCGCAGCAGCGACTGTTTGAGGGTCATCGCCCCGGCGCCGATGTCCCCGCCCACGTAGTTCGGGTTGTACGCCTCGTACGCCGCCGCCGGGATCCCGCGCTGGGCGACGATGGTGTCCGTGAACCCCGGCGCGTACTGCTCGATGCGCGCCCGCACCCTCTCCAGCGGATCGGTGTCATCGCCGTTCGGTACATGCGCGTACGCCCATACCGGCCGCTTGCCGGGCCTGGCGCGCCCCGGGTCGGTGGCCGCCGGGTCGACCAGCAGGACGAAGGGTTCGGACGTGGCGATGCCCCTGGCCGTCAGGGTCTCCTGGCGGAACATCTCCGCCTGCGTGCCGGCCAGATGGACCGTACCGGCCCTGCCGACCTCCGGGTTGGCCCACGGGATCGGTTCCGACACCAGGAAGTCGGCCTTCGCCGCCCCCGGCCCGTAGCGGAACGCGTCGAGCCGGCGCCGGTACCGCGCGGGCAGCCGGTCACCGGCGATCGCGGTGAAGCCTTTGGGGCTGGTGTCCAGGAACACCACCTTCGCATCGCCGAGTTCGCGCAGGTCCTTGATGGGGCGGCCGGTGTGGAACGTACCGCCGTGCGCGGTGATGTCGGCCGCCAGCGCCTCCGCGATACGGGCGCTCCCGCCGCGCGGCACCGGCCAGCCGGTGCCGTGCGCGAGATGGCCGAGCAGCAGGGCGACCCCGGCGGCGGCGAGGGTGGGCAGTCTGCCGATGGAGTGCGCGGCGACGCCCGTGAGCAGGGACTTCGCCCGCTCGCCCGCGAACCGCCCCGCGGCGAGCGGGGTTCCGTGCGCCAGCGCCCTGGTGGGCAGGAGCAGCGGGGCCAGCAGATCGCGCGGCAGCCCGCGCCCGCCGGAGAGGATCAGATCGACGATGCCCTCGCTATGGGTGAGCAGTGGCGCCATGAGCCGGCGCCAGCGCCGTCCGTCGGGGCCGAGGTGTTCGCAGGTGGCGTCGAGGTCGCGGTGGGCGAGCCCGGCGTCGCCGGCGTCGAGGGGGTGCGCGTAGCTGATCTCGGGGTGGAGGAGTTCGACCCCGCGCGCACCGAGGTCGAACTCGCGGAAGAAGCGCGAGGCCGCGGCCATCGGATGCACGGCGGAGCAGATGTCATGGACGACGTCGTCGTCGAAGAGGGGCTCGGTACGCAGCCCTCCGCCGATGGTGTCCCTGGCCTCGTAGAGCTCGACGGTGAGGCCGGCCCTCGCGAGCGTGACGGCGGCGGCCAGACCGTTGGGCCCGGTCCCGACGACGACGGCGTCCGCGGTCATGCGACAACCTCCCGGAGTATTCCCGCGCCCACGGCTGTCACGCCGCGACCTCCTGATGCCTGGACAGCCGCTGGTACAGATCATCCGTCGTGGTCAGTTCCGTATGCGTGCCGGTCGCCCGGACACCGCCCCGGTCGAGCACGATGATCTGCTCCGCCTGCGCGATCGTCGAGATCCGGTGGGCGATCGCGATCACCGCGCACGTCCCCGAGATGGCGGTGATGGTGTCCCGCAGCGCGTCCTCCGCCTCGCTGTCCAGATTGGCGGTGGCCTCGTCGAGCAGCACGATGTGCGGCCGTTGCAGCAACGTACGCGCGATCGCCAGCCGCTGCTTCTGTCCGCCGGACAATCCGGCGCCGCGCTCGCCGAGTTCGGTCTCCAGGCCCTCGGGCAGAGCCCTGACCACCTCGCCGAGATGGGCCATGCGCAGCGCGTCCGCGATGTCCGTCTCACTCGCGTCGGGCGTGGCGTAGGTGAGGTTCTCGCGGATGGTGCCCCGCATCAGGCTGTGGTCCTGCTCGACATAGCCGATCTGGCCGCGGATCTGCTCAAGCGGCATGGTCGCCGTATCCGTACCGCCCATCCGGACCGTGCCCGAGTCGGGCCCGTAGAAGCGTTCGATCAGCTGGAAGATGGTGGTCTTGCCCGCTCCCGAGGGGCCGACGATCGCGGTGAGGCCCTTGTCGGGGACGGTGAAGGACACCTCGTCGAGGACGGGTTCCTCGCTGCCGGGGTACGTGAACGAGACGTGGTCGAAGGCGATCGCGTGGCCCCGGGTGGCGACGTGCGCGGCGTCGGGGTCGAGTTCCTCCTGCTCGATGCCGGCCAGTTCGCCGATCCGGTCCAGGGCCGCGCGGCCCTGCTGGAACTGGGCGATCGACATGAACAGCATCACCAGCGGCGACACCAGATAGAAGAGGTACATGATGAACGAGGTCAGGTCCGCGGGCGGCATCGCGCCGGTCGCCACCCGGGCCATCCCCCAGGCGATGACCGCGGTCAGGGCGACCTGCGTACCGACGTTCATGGCGGGCGTGAGCATCGCGGACAGCGCCGAGACGCGGACCCCGGAGCGGCGCGCCTTCCGCGCGAAGCCGGTGATGCGCTCGGTCTCGCGGTTCTCGGCGCGGGACGCCTTGACGGTGCTCATCGCGCCGAGCACCCGCATCAGCGCGGAGCCGAAGTCACTGGTGTCCTCGCGGTTGATGACCGCCACCTTCCGCACCCGGCGGGCCAGCAGCAGCGACACGACGCTGGCGAGCCCCAGGCACAGCAGGGTCACGGCGAGGAGCAGCGGATCGATCCAGATCATCAGACCGATGCCGCCCAGGACCATGAATCCGCTGGTGACGATCTGCGCGAGGGCCTGCGCCATGCAGATGCGCGCCAGCGAGGTGTCGGTGACCATACGGGTGAAGACGTCGCCCTGTTCCCAGCGCGCGAACGCGGCGGTACGGGAGCGCAGCAGCCGCGCGGTCAGCACATGGCGGATGTCGAAGACGATGTTCTCGCCCGCCCGGCCGATCGCGTAGGCGTGGGTGGCGGCGAGTGCCGCGTCCGCCACGAACAGCGCCGCCGCCAGCAGGATCGGTACGGTCAGTGAGCGGTCACCGCCGACGGCCTTGATCATCTCGCCGATGGCCAGCGGCTGTGCCAGCGTGGCGGCGGATCCCAGGAGTCCCAGGACGGTGCCCACCAGCAGGAGTACGCGGTGCCCGCGGGCCATCCCCCAGACGTTCACGCCGCGGCCTTGCCGTAGACCGAGACGAACATCGGCGACTGCTCGCTGTAGGGCTCCTCGTCCCAGCCCGCGAACCGCTGTTCGGGCTCAAGACCGGCGTCGCGCGCGTACGCGTCGACCTCGTCCGGGGTGGTGAGACGGGACGCCTCGGAGCCGACGCGGGTGGTCCCGTCCGACTCGTACCAGATGTGCGAGCAGAGCCAGAGCGAGCCCTCGGGCAGCAGTGTGGAGTGGGTCTGGAGTCCGGTGCCCGGTTCCGGATATGGCGTGAAATAGGTGTCGCGGCTGCGCCCTTCGTGGAGCGCGAGGATGGCGGGCTTGTTGTGTGTCTCGATGACGAGCCGGCCGCCGGGCCGCAGCAGATCGGCGGCCCGCTGTACGGCCAGCCGCTGGTCCTCGGGGGTGAGCAGCATGGAGAGCGTTCCGCAGACGCAGTACACGAGGCCGTACCGCTCGTCGGAGGTGTACGTACGGATGTCCCCGTGGACCGGCTCGACCTCGGCGGCGCCGGGCTCGGCCCGCAGCGTGGCCAGCATCTCCTCGGAGGAGTCCACCCCGGTCACCCGGCCGACATGCCCGGACAGGGGTACGGCGATACGGCCGGTGCCGACGCCGAACTCCAGGGTGCCGGTGGACTGATCGGGGTGGAGGCCGGCCATCTTCTTGGCGACCCCGGCCGCGGCGCCGTCCTTCGGGAACAGCCGGTCGTACCAGCCGTCGAACTGGCGACCGTACCCGATGTCAGCTATCTCGTTCACTGGTGACTCCTCTTCCTGTTCCTGTGCAGTTCCAGGCCGGCGGCGAGGACAAGGGCCGTGCCGATCCCGACGGCGAACGGATAGTTGATGACGCCGCCGATCGCCAGGAACACCAGGACGGCGACGGCGGCGAGGGCGCAGAGAATGACCGGGGTCTTGTTCATGCGGGAACTCCTCGGGTACTGCGGGTGCCGCCCCTCGTGGGGGGAGGGGCGGCAGTCGGTGGGGGCTACCTCTTGAGAACACCGATCGCGATGGCCGCGGCGATCGCGGCACCGATCGCAACGATGACGTACGCACCAACACTCATGCCTTGACCGCTTTCTTGACGTCTGATTTCACTGGCGTGTCCCTGTGGGGGTCCAACGGGGTGTACGGCGACACGAACACGACCTCGGGGTCGTGACTCGCGTCGTACCCGGTGGCACGGGCCAGCGCGAACTGGAATCCCGTGACCAGCCGGGCCTCCTCCTGCTCGTGGATCGTGGCCCGCAGATACTCGGTGAGCGTCCGGTAGGCGGAGGTCCGCACGATGACGGGGAACCCCTTGTCGATCACATGGAGGATCTCACTGCAGATGTCGAAGATCGCTTTTTCCGGCCGCCGCGTGGGAAACCAGACGATCTGGCGCATCTTGCGGCCGGCGATGACATCGACGCCCTTCCAGGCGGACGTCTCGCCGTCCGTGCCGCGCGTGCGGTAGAGGAAGTGGTAGTCGTGCATGGCCGGAGTCGGGGCGAAGAACCGCCAGTTGGGCAGCAGCGAGAAGGTGTCCTTCAGCTGGAGCCGGTTGAACAGCTGGTTCGGGTGCTGGGTCGCGACGGTGCTGACCAGCATCACGGCCCCGGCGATGCGCCAGCCGGCGCCGGGTCCGGTGAACAGGCTCTTGCCGATCTCTCTCGGTGATGTGCTCACTTGGCCGCCCCCTCGTGCTCGTCCGTGGTCGCGTCGGTCCGCAGTCCGGCGTCGCAGAACGCCACGATGCGCTCGGTCACCTGATGGGCGAAGCGGCTCTGCGTCAGCACCGTGTCGTGGTCGGCGCCCTCGATCACCACCACCTCCGTCCGCCGGCCCTCGCCGCGGTGCGCCCCGGCCAGCTCGTTGTGCATCAGCAGCTGGTCGGGGTCCCGGTCGACGGTCTGCTGCGCGGAGAGCACAAGACCGTGGGTCTCCAGCGGTTCCAGCTCACCCTCGAAAGCCCGGAAGTCCGCCTCCACCGCCGCCCATTCACGCCGTCCGGCGTTCCACATCCGTACGTCCGTGTACTGCGCGAACGCCTTCTTGCGGTACGCCTCGGGCAGCGCGTCCACCCAGATGGGACGCGACATCAGGATCCCGGTGCCCGCGCGCAGGAACCACACCATCTGGGTCAGGGACTCGCTCAGCCGCTTCGCGGTGTCGCTCTGCTGCTTGGAACGGTTCAGCTCGTCGGGGTGGGAGGAGTCGAGATAGACGACGCCGTGCACCCGATCCCCGAGCTGGAGGGCGGCGCGGCGGGCGAGTTCACCGCCGAGGGAGTGGCCGACGAGTATGACCCGGCGCCGCGGTGAGACGGTGCCCACGAGGTCGACCAGGTCGTCGACGGACTCGGCCAGGGTGTAGGGCGCGTCGGTCCCTCGGCGGCTGCCGGCGTATCCGGCGCGGGCGTAGGTGACGACGCCGTACCCGGTCTCCTTGGCCAGCTTCTCCGTGACCCAGGAGAAGTGCTCGGAGGTGGCGACCATTCCGGCGGCGAACACCATCACGGGCTTGTCGGCGTCGCCCTGCGACATGATCTCGTACTGGAGCTCGTTGCCGTTGCGGGTGGTGAGGGTGCGGGTGGTGTGCCAGCCCTCCAGCGTACGGAGGCGGCGCTGTACGGCGACCACACCGGCCACCGCGGCGGCGCCGGCCAGCAGGCTCGCGGCCGTCAGCGGTGCGCGGTTGTCCCGGCCCTCGACGGCGGGGTGGCGGCGGTGGGTCGCGGTGTACGCCACCATCGGGTGCATGGCCACGAAGGAGGACACGAACCGCCCCAGGCCCATCAGGAACCCGTTGGTGACATGGAACGCGGCGGCGCTGGCGATCATCGGGCGGGCCAGCCGGCCGCCGGCGAGATAGACGAGGGGGAAGAGGCACTCCAGCGCCAGCACGCTGTGGGTGAGATAGCGCGAGAGCCGCGGATGGTCCTGTTTCCACCGGAACATCGGCTCATGGCCGTAGGTCCTGGTCCGCATGATCCCGCCGAGCGCGGACGCGTCCCGCCAGGGCTCCCCGAGCAGCTTCACCCAGCCGGACACCGCGTACGACAGGCTGGACTGGAGCGCGACGTACCAGATCAGCGCGTCCTTGGCCGCGGGCGACTCCACCAGCCGGGCCGCGCCCGTGGCGGTCTGCACCAGAATGGCCACCTGGTCCGAACCATCGGTGCCGTAGCGGTGGCGCGGATAGAGCAGCGCGGACGTCGTACCGAGGAAGAGGCTGCCCGCGCCGCGCCAGCGCGAGGAGCCCGGCAGCAGCATGCCCGCGCTGACAGCGGCGCGGGCGACATGGAGGGCGGTCGTCGTGCGCCGTCCGCTGACGGCGCCCAGCGCCTTCCGTACGAGTGGTGTCGAGGCGGCCTGGACATCCTTGACGATGTCCCAGTCATTGAGCCCGCCCTTGCGCAATTCCTTGCGCTGGGAGAGGTATTCGATCGACGAGGTCAGCGTGGTGACCGCGGCCAGCCGTTCTGACATGGCCACCGCCCCGTCCCGGGACACCGGCACAGGACCGAAGACTGCCGAAGCGATCCTTCGTGCGAATCTCACAGGGTTCCTTTCAAAACCGCCCTGGGGACGGCTCCCGTAGAGTGGATAGGGTTCTGCCGGGCCAGAACGCATCTCTGGCCCGGCAGAATTGCATTCAGGTACTGCCTGTGACTAGAGCTGCGTGGCCGGGGCCGAACCGCCGCCGCGACCGAGCTCAAAGGCGCCGATGACGGCGGAAGAGACCGCCACGCCGCCCAGGAACGCACCCGGGGTGGCCAGCACCGGGGTGGCGTCGGGGAATACCTTTCCCTCCGCCGGAATGTCCATCTCGTTCACTGCCTCGATGATGTTGTTCATGCTTTTCCTCCTACCAACAGTTCGATTTCGTGAATGAATGAGCCGCTTTCGCGCAGGTGATGTGAAACCACCGGCGGGAATGTTTAGCCGACAGCCTTGCCGAGCGCGTACGCGCCACCGACGAGGGTCGCGCCACCGACGAACGCGCCGACGACCTTGGCGCCACCGATGGCGGCGAGGGCGGCGGCCGGGGTCGCCAGAACCGGGCTCTGCTCCGAGTTGGACTCACCCTGGTCGATGGCGCCGAGGTCCAGCTTCTCGTTGAAGTACGAGACGATCTCCACCATGAAGTGCTCCGCTTTCTGCTATGTGTTGGATGCATCAGTTCACGTACTGGATGCACGTGCGAGATGCATGCACTGAAATTCGGCCACAAATAAGGCCGATACCGGTCATTCGGTGGCTCTCAGTGCGTTATACGCGGGTAAACCTCCGCGCCGGCAGCGGCGATCCCCCGTGCTGTGCGGTTGGATGAAAGCACCCGCGCCAACAAGGCCAGTATGACGTAGGTCACAGTGGCATTCGGAAGGGGATCATCCGTCTTCTGACATGTGTCACAAGTCGATATGACGTCCGTCATCAGAGGCCATGACAGTTCTCATCGGCGTGACCGTCATTCATCGGGGACGATTTCGCCCATGGATGCCAATGGAGCAGAAAATGTGATCGAGGTCACAGACCTTTGGCGGCGATACGGGCCCGATGACAAGCGTGGCTTCGCCGCCGTTCGGGGCGTCAACTTCACTGTCCCCAAGGGCGAAATCTTCGCTCTGCTCGGGACAAATGGCGCAGGAAAGACCTCTACGGTCGAACTGCTCGAAGGTCTCGCCCGCCCCACCGGTGGCAGCATTCGTCTTTTCGGCGCGCACGATCCCTTTTCCGACCGAAAGCACACCCGGCCACGCACGGGTGTCATGCTCCAGCACGGCGGATTCGCCACCGACCTCACGGTCGACGAAACGGTCCGTATGTGGGCGTCCGTCACCACCGATCCGCGCCCCGTCGCGGAGGCCACCGAGATGGTGGGGCTCGGGCATCGCGGCGATGTCACCGTCAAGAGCCTGTCGGGCGGCGAGAAGCGGCGGCTCGATCTCGCCATGGCCACGCTCGGCCGGCCCGATCTCCTCTTCCTCGACGAACCGACGACCGGAATGGACCCCGAGGGACGTCATGACACCTGGCGGATCATCGAGCGGCTCAATGACGACGGCGCCACCATCGTCCTGACCACGCACTACCTGGAAGAGGCCGAAGGACTCGCCGACCAGCTGGCCATCATGCACCAGGGCGAGATCGCGGCATCCGGAACGGTGCCCGAGATCGTCGCCGCCCACCCCTCCACCCTCACCTTCCGCCTCCCGCCGGGCCTCGGCACCGACGACCTCCCCTCGACGGACGAGCTGCGGGCCACCGTCGCCGCCGACAAGGACGGCCGGATGGAGCTGTCCACCGACGACTTGCAGCACACCACGACCGAAGTCCTGTTCTGGGCCCGCCACAAGGGCATCGACCTGAAGGAACTCGACGCCAGCTCCGCCTCCTTGGAGGAGGCGTTCCTACGCGTCGCCCGGACCGCCACGAGGGGCACCGAATGAGTACCGCCGTCGCACACCTCACCGCGCTGAGCCGGGTCGAGCTGAGCCTCTTCGCCCGGAGCAAGACCAATCTGGTCAACGTGCTCGTCATCCCCGTACTGATCACCATGGGCACGACCACCTTCATGGACCAGTACGACCTGGCGGGCGCCGGTCTCGCCATGGGCCAGGTCATGATCTCCACCTCCGCGGGCATCGTCCTTGTCATGGCCCTGTACGCACCGCTCACCGGCATCTACGTACTGCGCCGCGAGGACCACCTCCTCAAGCGGCTGCGCACCGGCGAGGTCCACGACACCGTCATCCTGGCCAGCCCGGCCGTCCCCATGATCGTGGTCGCCGTCGTCCAGTTCGCCCTGATCGCCGGGGCCGTCACGGTCATCGCCGGTCTCGGCGCGCCCGCCGCCCCGCAGCTGGTGCTCCTCGGCATCCTGCTCGGCGCCCTCCTGACCACCGCGGCCGCCGCGCTCACCACCGCCGTGGCACGCACCGCGGAGAGCGCCCAGGGGGTCAGCACGATGGGCTTCCTCTTCCTCCTGCTGACCTCAGGCACCCTTATCCCCATGGGTGTTCTGCCGGACATCTTCGGGGACGTCCTCGACTACTTCCCGCTCACCCCCGCCATCAGCCTGGTCCAGTCAGGCTGGACCGGCGAGGATGCGGGCTTGGGCGCCACGCTCATCAGGGTCGCCACGCTCGTCGCCTGGACCGCTCTGGCGACCTGGGGTGTACGGCGCTGGTTCCGGTGGGAGCCCAGAGACTGACCGCATGACCAACGGGGAAGAGGAAGCGAAATGGGGACCTCGCCGCACCAGACCAATGTGCACAAGGCCACGGTCTACACACGTTGGATGCTCTGTTCGATGCCGTGGTTCCTGCTCGCTTCCCTCCTCTGGCCGTTACTCGCCCAACTCCAGCGTGGCGGCACCCCCAGCTCGGCCGTGGGCCTGGCCGCCGCGCTCACGACCGTCCAGGGCATCGGCGCGACCACGGCCGTGGCCTACGGCATGGGACGACAGATCCTCCCGGTACCGCTGCTGCTCGGGATCGCCGCGCTCACCGCGCTCCAACTCGCCCTGATGCCCTACCTGTACGACTCGGGATGGCTGACCGGAACGCAGTCGATCGCCACGCTGTCGGTCGTCCTGGCGCTGCCGCTCGCCTTCGCCCTGTCGCCCACGGCCAATCTGCGCCTCTACGCGAGCGCCGCGCTCGCCGAGACCGTCGCCGCCGCGACCGTGAGTCTCTATCTCGACCCCCGGATGACCCTGCCCGTGCTGGCCGTCACCGCGACGGGATGGGCGGTCATCGGCCTTCTCATGCACTCCTCCGTCTGGTTCCTGGCCGTCATGTGGCAGCTGGACGCGGCCCGGGAGTCACAGGCCCGGCTGGTCGTGGCGGAGGAGCGGCTCCGGTTCGCCCGCGATCTGCACGATGTGATCGGGCGGAACCTGTCCGTCATCGCGCTCAAGGGCGAACTGGCCGCCCGGCTCACCCAGCATCCCAAGGCGCAGGCGGAGATGGTCGAAGTGCAGCGCCTCGCGCGCGAACTGCACAAGGAGATCAGGGACGTCGTACGGAACTACCGCAGCACCGACCTGGAAGCCGAACTCGACGGCGCCCGCGCGGTGCTGGAAGCGGCGGGCGCGACCTGCGTCATCCATCACGCCCCGCCGGCGGGCGGCTTCGGGGAGAAGACCCAGATCGCGCTGGGATGGGCCGTCAGGGAGGCCGTCACCAACGTACTGCGGCACTCCCAGGCCACCCACTGCACCATCACCGTGGACCGCCGCGACGGCGTGGGAACCCAGCTCAAGGTGACCAATGACGGTGCCACGTCCGGCGACGGTACCGGCCAGGGAACCGGTCTGGACGGGCTGACGCAGCGGCTCGCGCCCCTCGGCGGCGACCTCTGCCACGGTTACGGGCCGAAGAACACCTACCGCCTCACTGTGCACATACCGAACGGGGAATCGTAATGATCCGGGTCCTCCTCGCCGATGACGAACATCTCATCCGCGGCGCGCTGGCCGCACTGCTGACCTTCGAGCCCGACCTGGAGGTCGTCGCCGAAGCCTCGACCGGCCCCGAGGCCGTGGCCATGGCCCGCCACCACAAACCCGATGTCGCCGTTCTCGACCTCCAGATGCCGGGCAAGGACGGCATCACCGTCGCGGAGGATCTCAACCGCAGTCTGCCCGGCTGTCAGACGCTGATCGTCACGAGCCACGGCCTGCCCGGCCATCTCAAACGCGCGCTGGCCTCCGGGGTCCAGGGTTTCGTCTCCAAGACCGTGTCCGCGCAGGAACTCGCCTCGATCATCCGCAGCGTGCACGGCGGCAGCCGCTACATCGACTCCACCCTGGCCGCGGACGCCATCAGCGCGGGTGACTCGCCGCTGACCTCGCGGGAGGCCGATCTGCTCACGCTGGCCGCGGACGGCGCGCCGATCGAGGACATAGCGGAACGGGCGGCGCTGGCGCAGGGGACCGTACGCAACTACCTGTCGGCGGTGACCACCAAGCTGGGGGTGGAGAACCGGCACGCGGCGGCGTATCTGGCGCAGCGGCGCGGCTGGATCTGAGCGAGCGGTACGGGCCGACCCGCCCGCCCCCGTACGCCGGTTCCGGCCGGCGTACGGGGGCGGGGGTGCGCCCAGGGCGTGTCTTCGAAGTCCCGCCTGTCCGGCCGACCCTAGCTGGCGCCCATCACCGCCCCGATCGCCGTCGAGGTGACCATCACCGTGAGCGCGGTCTGCGCCGCGTCGACGATGCTCCGTACGGCGGGCGACGCCCACTGGCCCTGGGCGATCTCCGCCATCCGCGACTCGATCGCGCGCGCGTCGCCCTTCGCGAACGCCAGCTTGTGCAGCTTCGCGCCATGGAGCAGGGCCACCAGCCCCGCCGTACGGTCGTCGGGGGCCTCGCCCCGGAGCACCACCTCGTCGAGCCGCTCCCGTACCGCCGCCTCGGCCGACCCGTCCGCCTCCGGATAGCGGCGCACGGGGAAGAGCCCGAGCACCTTCTTGGTCTCCTTGCGGACCAGCCCCTTCTCCACCAGACCGTCCGTCGCGCCGGACACCGCCGGCTTCTTCAGGTGGTGCAGCCAGTCCTTGACCTTGCCCGGCTTGTCGTGACCGACGATGTCGGCGAGCGCGGCGTCGAGGCCGGGCACACCGAGCGGCGCGGGATCGCGGACGGTGACCACGTCATCGGTCACCTCTATCCGCCCGGCCAGCGCGAGATCCAGGAGGGACGCCGCGGCGATCGCCCAGGAGACCTTCTCCGGCTCCTTCTCGTAGCCCCATTTGTCGTCCAGCGCAAGCAGTAAGAGCTCTTCGCCCAGCGTGGTTTCCATATCTGTTGCCTCTCCGGGTGCCGTGGGGGGTAAACACCCTCAGCGTACGGTGCGGCTCACTTGTCGCTCCGGCCCGGCCGACTCCGTCAGCGATACACCGACCGTCGGGGTATTGGACGCCTTCACGAGGTAGTGCGGGCGGCGCTTCACCTCGTAATAGATGCGCCCGATGTATTCGCCGACGATCCCGATCATCGATATCTGCGCCCCGGCCAGTGCGGTGATGACCACCAGCAGCGTCGCGTATCCCGGGGTGTCGACGCCCCGCGTCAGAACTCCCCCCACGATCCACACGGCGTAGATGGCGGCGATCACCATCAGAGTGACACCGAGATGGACGGCGGCGCGCAAGGGCTTGTTGTTGAAGGAAAGCAGGCCGTCCAGACCGTAGTTGACGAGTTTGCCGAAGCTCCATTTACTGGTGCCTTCCTCACGTACGGCGTTCTCGTAATTGAACGTCGTGCTGGGAAAGCCCACCCATGCGAAGAGGCCCTTGGAGAAACGGTTGTACTCGGTAAGGGCCGTGACGGAGTCCGCCGCCCGGCGCGAGAGCAGCCGGAAATCCCCCACTCCGTCCACGATCTCCACATCCATGAAGCGGTTGATGAGCCAGTAGTAGGCCCGCGCGGTGAGGGTCCTGCTGAACCGGTCCCCCTTTCGCGTGCGCCGGGCGATGACCTGGTCGAATCCGTCGCGGTGCAGTTCCACCATGCGCGGAATGAGCTCCGGCGGGTGCTGGAGGTCCGCGTCCATGATGATGAGCGCGTCACCGGCGGCGTGTTCCAGCCCGGCGAGCATCGCGGCTTCCTTGCCGAAGTTACGGCTGAAGGAGACATAGCGGACGCGCGGGTCCTGGTCGGCGAGCCGGCTGAGATGGAGCAGTGTCGCGTCACTGCTGCCGTCATCCACGAAGACGAATTCGAACAACACGTCGGCGTCGGAGCCGTGGTCGAGCGCGGAGGTCTCTTGGGTGACGCGCTCGTGGAAACGGTCGATCACCGCTTCCTCGTTGTAGCACGGGACGACGATGGAGATCAGCATGACGCTTCCTGACGGGTCTTTCGCCGCGACGACCGTGCGAGCCGGCCGCTGTGGACGAGGAGGACAATGAGGACGACGAGGGAGGCTCCTCCCACCAGTGCGCCGATACGCAGGCCCGGGGGCCGGAAGTCACAGCGGACGGTGGTCGGGGCCGAGGAATCGGCGAGTGGTACGGCGACGAGGCCGAGGTACGAGTCAGCGGGCCGCGGCGCGGAGTCGCCCGCGGCACACCGCCAGCCGGCGATACGCGGCACGGCGAGCACCGCGAACCCCTTGGCGTGCGCGGGGAGTTCGGCGGTCACGGAGTGGCCGGAGACGCGGACGTCGGTGGCTCCGGTGGCCTGGAGACGGTGCGTGGCCTCGCGCAGCCGGCCGGTGTCCAGACAGCCGAGAGCGCCGTCCGGGACCGTGCCGCCCTTGTCGGGGCTGAGTTCGATCGTGACGCGCCCGGAGGACGTGACGGTGCCGAGCGGCTGCATCGCGGCGATCTTGGTGACAGGGCGGGGCCCGAGATGGGGCTCGTGATGACGGTCGGGATGGGCGTCGGGATGGAGGTCGTCCCGGGGGTCGGCCTGGAACCGGCCCACGGTCGCGGGGGCCGCGTCCACCAGGCGCGCGGTACCCGAGTAGTTCGGCGCCCACAGCTGCGGCTCACTGCCCGTCGGACAGGACGCGGTGATCCGGGCGGCGACACCGCGGCGCGTCGTCACGGGCTGGATCCTGGGCACCGTATAGACCCGGGCGCCGAGCAGCTTCTCCTGGTTGCGGAAGGCCGAGGCACCGAACTCCGGTACGGGACCCGCGGGCCGGACCGTGACCAGCGACGGCACCTCGCGGCGCGCGACCACCGGCGCGCCGCCCCCCTGGGGATTCCACCTCTGGTGCGGGTCGGGAGGGGAACTCACCCGGGCACCCACGGAGAAGAGAACGTCCGTGACCGGGTTGTCCAGGCTCTGCACCGACCGTCCCCGCGACGTCCAGCCGCCGCCGAGCGCCGTGAGCGTACGGCTGAGCACGTCGGAGGTCATGCTGCTGTAGTACTGAGCGCCCTGGCCGCCGACGAGCAACGGGTCGTTCGCGACGGTCTGTTCACGGCCCGGCTCGGTGCGGTCGCGCGGCCAGTCGTCCGCCCGCACGATGGCGTCGCGCTGAGCGCTCTGGCGCTCGCCCCAGGGCGCGTAGTCGTCCGCGTGGGCCAGCCTCAGCCTGTCGGCGACGGCCGTGGTCCCCGCGGACTGGCCCATCTGGACGGCGATCAGCAGGACGGCGCAGCAGGCCACCACCCGTGGACGGGACCGACGGGCGGCCATGACCATCAGCGTGACGACGGCCGTGGCGGCGCCCACCAGTGCGAGCGGGATCGTCCACCGGTACATCAGCGCGCTGAAGCTCGCACCGGCCACGACGAGCACCAGCACTCCGCTCGCGGCAGGCACGGGAAGCCGGCCGGCGATCCCGTGGGAGAACGACCACCACGCGGCGATCACCAGCAGCCCGCACAGAACGAACGCCTGGCGGTAGGCGCTCCCGTTGGGGGTGCTGAACGCGTTCCAGAACAGATGGGTGGGGCCCCACTGGAACGACACCGTCACCGCCACCACGAGCAGCGTCAGCACCAGGCGCGCCCGTCGCGGCACCGCCGAGTTGAACGGCAGGGTGAGGGCGAGCAGCAGCGCCGCGGTGTTCACGTACAGGGCCGGGCTCCCGAAGCCCCACGTGCCGGGCAGCAGCCGGGCGAGCACATCGGTCCACGGGACCGCCGAGAACACGGTGTCCCGGCCCGGGTACGCGTGCAGCGTCCCGAAGTAGATGACGAGCACCACCGGCGCGGCGAGACCCATACCCAGCGCGCTGGTCAGGGCGGCCCGCCGCAGCGCCACGAGACGCTCCCTGACAGGGTGCGAGTCGATCAACAGCCGGGCGAGGAGCAGGAGTCCGGCACCGAGCGTGGCCATGTAGGCGGTGTAGAAGTTAGCAATCCACACGACCGCGACCACCAGCGCACCGAGCACCGGGCGACGGCCGGCCAACGCCCACTCACCCACCAGGCAGAGCAGCGGGAAGGCGATCAGACCGTCCAGCCACATCGGGTTGTACGCGGCGTCCGCCACGGCCCACCCGCACAGGGCGTACGAACCGCCGAGCGCCCCCGCGACCCACCAGCTCCCGGGACGCAGCCGGAGCAGCAGCCAGGCCATCACGGCACCGGCCGCGGCCAGTTTCGCGACGGTGATCACATAGACCGCGAGATCGATCTCGTCCCGCGGAAAGAGCGCGACCAGCGGGGCGAAGGGGCTCGTGAGATACGTACCGAGATCGGGCAGCAGGCTGGAGCCGAAGCCGGAGCGCCAGTTGACGAACAGATCGCCGTCCGCCCTGCCGTGCAGCAGGTCCCACAGATAGGCGTGGTACGGGACGTACTGGTTGCCCAGATCGTTGACGCTGCGGGTGCGGGGGCCGAACGGAAAGACACGCGCGAGCGCGTCACCGGCGCACAGTGCCGTGGCGGTGATCAGGGCGGCGAGACATGCGGCGCGGCCGATAGGTTTCACACTGAGAGCTGTCCCCGGAACGCCCCGCGTTGCCGTGATGTAGAGCACATTTCTACGTCAACACCGCGCCCGCGCGGCCACGCGTCCGGGAGTCCGCGGCCGATCCGCTGTCGAAATTCCCTGACGAGGGGTCATAATGGACGCGTAGCCCTTCGCGCATCCCCCGTCGCGAAGGGCTACGCCTATTCCCCGCGGCCGGATTGGCCTGCGAGGCAAGGGAATTCGCCGTCAGCGAGTCGCATGGGCAGGGGACTCCCCTCGTGGCCCCCTGCCCATGTTTTTTCGAGTTAACAGTGACGTAAAGTGGTTGTGCAAGCGTGTTCTGACCCTGGGGGCGTCCTCATCGGGGCCGGTCACAGTACGAGCCCGCTGACCGAACCGGGGGCCGGTATGGACAACGATGTCGACCCCGTCAACCCTGTGGCCATCGGGGACGGTGGCGGCGGCTGTGACGGCTGTGACGGCGACGGTGGCCGCGAAGAGCGGGTGCCGGAACCGCGAACGTTGCGACAGAAGGTCGAATACATGGTGGAGAAGACCTTCCCGGGCCAGAAGATCTCGGGCCGGGTCTTCGCGGACCTGGTCAAGGAGCGCGGCGGCTCCCTTTCCCACAGCTACTTCTCCAACATCCTCGCCGGGAAGGTAACCCGGCCGTCGGAAGAGATCCTTCGGGCTCTCGGGCTGGGTTTCGGCGTGGACTGGCGTTTCTTCAAGGAAAAGTCCGAGGTCGTCGATGACGTCGTGGCCGGACTCCGGTTTCTCGCGAAGTGCCGCACGGGAGAGATCGGCGGAATCACGGCGCGCGGTCAACGGGACGACGAGCTGTCCCCGGAACTGCTGCGATTCGCGCTGTCGCTGCTGGAGGACACGAGGGCCGGACGGAGAGGGAGCCGTGGGGGTACGGGTGACGGGGGTACGGACGCGGAGGCGGACCCGGAATCGAACCGGGAATCGGACCGGGAATCGGACCGGGAATCGCGGTAAGGGCGTGCGCACCACCACCGGGACGGACCGCGCCGTCACCACGGCCGGCACCGTCACCGACATCTTCCAGCCCCGCAATGTCCTGCTGATCGGCATGCTCGCCCTCGGCCTCGCCGCCGCAGGGGACTGGACCGGTCTGCCCTGGGGCCTGCTCGCCGCCGCGTGCGCCGGGCTGATACCCGCCGGCTACATCGAATGGGAACGCAAGCGGGGCAGGTGGGGCGACCGCCATGTTGTCGACCGTACGAAACGCGCGCCGATCTTCTTCGTCATCCTCGGCTCGATCGGCACGGGCTCCGTCATCATGCTGCTCGGCAACGCCCCGACGGGCATCCTCATCACGATGCTCGCCCTCTGGGCGATGACGGTGCTGCTCCTGGCCGTGAACACCGTATGGAAGATCTCGGTCGACTCGGCGGTCGCCTCGTCCGTCGTGACACTGCTCGCCGTGGTCCACCACCCCTGGTGGCTGCTCGGGTACGCCATGACGACGGCGGTGTGCTGGTCCCGCGTAGCTCTCAACTACCACACCCCCGCCCAGACAATCGCCGGAGCGACACTGGGAGCGGCGACGGCGACGGCGTTTCTGCTGACGTGAGGACCGAGGGATAGGGGCGGAGGCGTCCCCGGGAAAGCACCGCTGTGTCGGCTGTGCCGGCTGTGCCGGGGGCCGGTTGCCGACGGCAGGTGGGTGAGCCCTGCGGGGCGCGCGGGAGTGGAGTGGGGCGGCCCGGCACCGGCAAAGCGGCTGACGGCATGTGGGAAGCCGGGATTCATGCCCCGCTGGTGGCGGTTGGTGGTCGGGCGCGGGTGAGGACCGAGGGGTATCCGGGGTGGCCCGGAGGGTTTGATGGCGGGTGGGGGCCGCCCCTCAGGCTTCAGTTTCGCGGCTCCGGGTCGGGCGTCAAGGGCGCTCCTACGTCGCGTCGGCAAGCCGATGGGCTGCGCCCACCCTTGACACCCAACCCTCCACCGCAAGTGCAGCTTTGAGGGGGGGCGGCCCGGGGGAGGGGTCCCCGGAGGGGATCCGTAGATGGGGACGTCCATTGCCGACCTCGGGCCGGTGGGTGGGGGCGCGGCAGTGGAGTGGGGCGGCCCGGCACCGGCTCAGCGAGCTGGCATGAGTGGGGTGTTGGGACTCATGCCCCGCTGGTGACAGTCCATTGACGGGTGCACCTGTCAGCCGAGGCGGACGGACCTGCCACCCACCCCCTATGTCCCAGTTTGGCGGGCCATTCCGGGGCCCTCGGGCGGGTGATGCGTCCTGGGTTCGGTTAAGTCGTCCCCACGACACATCACCGCCTTGGACCGGCCCACTCGGCGCCTCCTGAGTCACACCCATCCCACCACCCACACAGCCTCACCAGCGGGGCATGAATCCCGGCCCCTTCCCGACGGTCAGTCGCTTTGCCGGGGCCGGGCCGCCCCACTCCACTGCCGCGCAGACCACCCACCGGCCCGAGGCCGGGAACGAACCCTCCGCACATGGGTGCTTCCCCGGGGACCCCTCCCCCCGGGCCGCCCCCCTCAAAGCTGCACTTGCGGTGGAGGGTTGGGTGTCCAGGGTGAAGCGAAGCGCAATCGGCGCAGC
>NZ_JBFAZD010000040.1:0-72508 GCF_040681655.1 Streptomyces sp. NPDC051662 | reverse complement strand
ACGAGCTGGACATGCCCGCAGGACTGCTCAAGACACTCACCGCCCAGGGTGTGACCACCCCGTTCCCCATCCAGGGGGCGGCGCGCCGCCCCCGGTCCGCCGTTCCGGCAGCTCAGACGGTGGCGAAGGCCTGCTCGATGATGTCCAGGCCCTCGTTCAGCAGGTCCTCGCCGATCACCAGCGGCGGCAGGAAGCGCAGCACATTGCCGTAAGTGCCACAGGTCAGGACCAGTAGCCCCGCCGCGTGGCACGCCTTGGCGAGCGCGGCGGTCGCCTCCGGGGCCGGCTCCTTCGTCTCGCGGTTCTTCACCAGCTCGATCGCGATCATCGCGCCCCGGCCGCGGACATCACCGATGAGGTCGTACTTCTCGCGCAGCGCGGAGAGCCGGCCCTTCATGACCGTCTCGATACGGCGGGCTTTCCCGACGAGGTCCTGTTCCCGCATCGTCTCGATGGAGCCGAGCGCGGCGGCACAGGCCACCGGGTTGCCGCCGTACGTACCGCCCAGGCCGCCCGAGTGCGCGGCGTCCATGATCTCGGCGCGGCCGGTGACGGCGGCGAGCGGCAGACCGCCCGCGATGCCCTTGGCGGTGGTGATCAGGTCGGGCACGACGCCCTCGTCCTCACAGGCGAACCACTGGCCGGTACGGCAGAAGCCGGACTGGATCTCGTCCGCCACGAACACGATCCCGTTGTCCTTGGCGAACGTCGCCAGCGCGGGCAGGAAGCCCTTGGCCGGCTCGATGAAGCCGCCCTCGCCGAGCACCGGCTCGATGATGATCGCGGCGACGTTGTCGGCCCCGATCTGCTTGCTGATCTGGTCGATGACCTGGGCGGATGCCTCGGGGCCGCAGTTCTCGGGACCGGTCGGCCAGCGGTATCCATAGGCGACCGGCACCCGGTAGATCTCCGGGGCGAACGGCCCGAAGCCATTCTTGTACGGCATGTTCTTCGAGGTCAGCGCCATGGTGAGGTTCGTACGGCCGTGATAGCCGTGGTCGAACACGACCACGGCCTGCCGCTTGGTGTACGCACGGGCGATCTTCACGGCGTTCTCGACGGCCTCGGCGCCGGAGTTGAACAGAGCGGACTTCTTCGCGTGGTCACCCGGGGTCAGCTCGGCGAGCCGCTCACAGACCTCGACGTACCCCTCGTACGGCGTGACCATGAAACAGGTGTGGGTGAAGTCCGCGAGCTGGGCGGAGGCGCGGCGTACGACGGCCTCGGCGCTGGCACCGACCGAGGTCACGGCGATCCCGGAACCGAAGTCGATCAGTCGGTTGCCGTCCACGTCCTCAAGGATCCCGCCGTCGGCGCGGGCGGCGAACACGGGCAGCACGGACCCGACGCCACCGGCGACCGCGGCGGTACGGCGGGCCTGCAACTCCCGCGACTTCGGACCGGGGACGGCGGTGACGAGGCGGCGCTCCTGCGGAATGGCGGTCATGAGGGGCTCCTGGGGGTGTTTCCGGGGTCTTTCTTCGGCTTTCCTCGCAGGCTAGGGGTGGGGGCGGGGTGCGGGCATGCGCCGTTCGGTAGTAACCGGGGCGTGTCGTTGTCCGTGACGGACAGGTGGCCCACGCGTCGGGGCCGGGAGGTACGGCGGGGCGGGCGACACCCTGTGCGCGCGGAACGGTGAACTACCCGTGCGCGGGCACTAGATTGACGCTTGCACACGAGATCGACGCTTGCACAGGGCGGACCGCGCGGCGCGGGCCCGACTGGTAGGGGGCAGGGGTTCATGGACACCGACGGCACGCACGACTCCCAGGGCACGCGCGCCACCCCTGTGCCGCGGCCGGCGGGGCCGCCGCCCACGCCACCCCCCGCGCCACCGCCGATGCCGACGTCCTTGCCGTCTCCGGCAGGTCCGCCGTCCGGTGCCTACGAGACCGGTGCCTACGAGACCGGTGCCTACGAGATCGGCGCCTACAGAACCGGCGCCTTCGAGACGGCTCCACCCCCCGCGCCGGAACGCGCCCCGGACAGCGGCCCGACGCTGGGCGAGTGGCTGCGGGTGCCCCGGGTCGCGGACGCGCCCGGGACCTGGGCCTACGGACACAGGCCACGCCCCCCGGAGGAGCCGGAGCGCACACCGGCACGGCAGCTGGTCACCGGCGCGCTGATCTCGTTCCTCGCGGGCCTGCTGCTCTGGTCGCTGCTGTCGAACGGCTATCTGGGTCGTTTCTGGCTCTGGCCGCTCTTTCTCCTCACTCCGGACCGCTGGTGGATCGGTACACAGGAAGGCGCTGTCGCCCAGGGCATCTACAACGCGCTGGTCATCGGCGGGCTCCTCGTCCTCTTCGGACGGCTCGGCCGCTGGCCCGAGCTCGCCCGCCGCGTGCTGGGCCGGGTCCCCGGCGTCGCCCCGAAGGAGACCGCGCCCCCGCCCCCGGAGCCCGAGGACGATCTGGCCGAGTGGCCCGAGCTCCGGTCCGCCGGCCAGGGCGGGACCGCCGCGCGGCTCGCCGCCGAGGTGCGCGACGGGCGGATGAACGATGTCGACTACGCCCGGATCCGGCGCGCCTGGCACTCCGTACGAGCCGATCCCTCCCGGCTCACGGCGTTCGCCGAGGCGGTGCGGGGCCATGGCGCCGCGGCCTGCGTCCATCCGTCGGGCAACCGCGACCTGCCCGTCCGCGCGGCCCGGCACGATCTGCTCGTACGACAGGTCCGGCTCGGCACGGTCCACGACGGGGAGCGCAACCCGTACCCCCGGCGCGGGTCGGGGCTCGCGCTGGAGCCGGGCCTGCTGGGGACCTCGCTGCTGGCCGTGGGGCCGCCGGGCGCCGGTAAGACCCACGCGCTCGTCCGGCCGGTCGTCGAGTCGCTCTCCCTCCAGGCGCTCGCCGGACAGGCCGTCGTCATCGCCGTCTGCGCCGCCGGCACCCAGCTCGGTCCTGACAGCGCCTATGACGTCGTGGTCCGGCTCGGCGACCCGGCATCGGTGTACGACCTCGATCTGTACGGGGGGACGACCGACCCGGACGAGGCCGCCGCCGTACTCGCCGAGGGCCTGGTCGGCGATCTCACCGACACCGACGGCAGGCGCGCCACCACCGCGCTCGCGCAGCTGCTCGGCCCGTTCCACGCGGCACACGGCCGGCTGCCCGCCGTCCCCGAGCTGCGCGAGCTGCTCGACGGCACGCCCGCCGCGCTGGCGGCCCTGCGCGAGGCGCTCGACGCCGGGGGCCACCACGCCATGCGGCGTGAACTCGACACCAGGGAACGGCAGTCCGGAGCCCCCGGGGACGCCGGGAGCGCGCTCGCCGACCGGATCGCACTGCTCGACCGCCCGGCGTTCGCGGGCTTCTTCGACACCAGCGGCAGGACCCGGCCGTTCTCGCTGCGCACCCTGCAGCATCCGCTCCGGGTCCGTATCGACCTGCCCGAGCGCGGACACGCCGAGGCCTCGCGGATGCTGGCCAGGCTCGTACTCGCCCAGTTCACGGCGAACGCCGCCGTACGCGCCGACCGCTCGCTCTTCGCCTGCCTCGTCCTCGACGACGCGACCCGCACCCTCACCGGCCAGACCCTGCGCGGAGTGCAGCGGCTGCGGTCGGTCAACGCGGGCGCACTGCTCACCCTGCGCACGCTCGACGATGTGCCGGAGGCGCTGCACACCGCGCTCCTCGGGGCCGTCGGCTGCCGGATGGCGTTCTCCGGGATCACCACCTGGGACGGCAAGCGCTTCGCGGAGGCCTGGGGCACGGAGTGGGTGGAGACTCGGGACGTCACCCAGCGCACGGTCTTCGCCGACCAGCCACTGACTCGGGCCATTCACGCGTTCCGGAAACTGGTCACCGGCAAGGCCGTGACGACGGACGCGGTGACCGTACGGAAGGTCGAGCGGGAGCGCTGGTCGGCCTCCGAGCTGGCGCACTCGGTCCCCGCCGGGCACGCGGTGCTGTCGCTGCGGACGGTGGGGGGCGACCACGCGCCGCCCCTGCTGGTGGATCTGCGGAGCTGACCCGGGAGCCCGCGCCACCCGGCCACGGCGACCGTCCGCCACCCGCGTACGGACGCCCGGCCGCGGCCGGACGTCCGCCCGCGTACGGCCGCCCGGCCGCCACCGGCCGTCGGCTCGTACAAGCTGGCAGAATTGAGGGACGCCGTTCGTACGGAGCGGCGTAATCGTCCAAGGTGGCGTCATCCGGCCGCCGCCCTGCCCCTCGATCGCCGAAGGCCCTACGGTTCCACCATGCCGCCCACCCTCGCCTCGCTCGTCCAGCACTCGGCGCTCAATCTGACCGTGCGTGCGGGGGAGGACCGGCTGCAGACGCCTGTGCGCTGGGTCCACGCGAGCGAGCTGGCCGACCCCGTGCCCTACATGGAGGGCGGGGAACTGCTCCTCATCACGGCGACGACGCTGGACGCCGCCGATCCGGAGGCCATGCGGCGCTATGTGCGCAGGCTGGTCGGCGCCGGGGTCGCCGGGCTCGGCTTCGCCGTCGGCGTGAACTACGAGGACGTCCCCGATGCGCTGGTCGAGGCGGCGCGGGAGGCCGGGCTGCCGCTGCTTGGCGTTCCACGGCGTACGCCTTTCCTCGCCATCAGCAAGGCCGTCTCGGCGGCGCTCGCCGCCGATCAGTACCGCGCGGTCACCGCGGGGTTCGAGGCCCAGCGGGAGCTGACCCGCGCCGCGCTGGCCGAGGGGCCCGCGGCGCTGCTGGCCCGGCTCGCCGCGTATGTGGATGGTTGGGCGGCGCTGTACGACGCGTCGGGCGCCGTGGTCGCCGCCGCGCCCGAGTGGGCCGCGCGCCGGGCCGCCCGGCTGACCGGTGAGGTGGAACGGCTGCGGGAGCGCCCGGCGCCCGCGAGCGCGGTGGTCGGGGCCTCGGGTGACGCGCTGGACGAGGCGTCCGGCGGGGCCGAGGACCGGGTCGAGCTCCAGTCCCTCGGCACGGGCCGGCGGGTGCGCGGCGCGCTCGCCGTCGGCACAGGAGCCGCGCTGGGTACCGCGGAGCGGTACGCGGTCCACTCGGCGATCGCCCTGCTGACGCTGACGACGGAACGGTCACGCGCCCTTCAGGCCGCCGAACAGCGGCTCGGTTCGGCCGTGCTGCGGATGCTGCTCTCCGGCCAGCCCGACCACGCGCGGGCCGTGGCCGGGGATCTGTACGGGGGCCTGCTCGACGCCCCGTTCCGGCTGCTGGTCGCCGAATCGGCCGAATCGGGGAATTCGGCGAAGTCGGTGAAGCCCGCGCCGGACCCCGAGGCCGACCATCCGCTCCAACTGCTCGCGGAGGCGCTGGAGGCCGCGGCGGCACGCGCGGGCGAGGCGGTGCTCGCGGTCCCGGACGGTGAGGAACGGCTCATGGTGCTCGCGGTGGACGGCGGGGCGGTGGTCACGGCCTGCGAGGGATACGCGCGACGCGACGCCGAAGAGGCCGGGGTTGTCATCGGGCTCTCCGCGCCGACGGGCCCGATCGCGGCGGCGGGTGCGTACAAACAGGCCGAACAGGCCCTCTCGGTGGCACGGCGGCGTGGCCGCGCGCTGGTCGAGCATGAGGACTTGGCGGCGGGATCGATCCTTCCGCTGCTCGCGGACGACGCGGTACGCGCCTTCGCCGACGGCATGCTGCGCGCCCTGTACGAGCACGACGCGAAGGGCCGCGGTGATCTGGTGGCCTCGCTGCGGGCCTGGCTCTCCCGCCACGGCCAGTGGGACGCGGCGGCGGCGGACCTCGGGGTCCACCGCCATACGCTGCGCTACCGCATGCGGCGGGTGGAGGAGATCCTTGGCCGCTCGCTGGACGACCCGGACGTACGGATGGAGCTGTGGCTGGCCCTGAAGACGACGGCGTCGCCCGTGCCCTCGACCGAGTAGCCGAGTAGCCGAGTAGCAGAGCAGCCGAGCAGCAGAGCAGCCGAGTGGCCGAGTGGCCGAGCAGTGAGTGGCAAAGCAGCCGAGCGGCCTTGTGGCGGGACCATGCCCGCCGCGGCGCCTCCGCTTACGACATTGCGTAGCACACCCTCCACCACATCACTCCACCCCGGATAAACGACCACCCATGCCCGCACCCCTACCGTGGAACCAGACACCCCCATCTCTTCGGAAGGGCCCGGACTCGCAATGACTTCCACCCACGCTTTCTGGCTCGCCGGCCGCCAGGCCACCGGCGAGGACACCTTCGACGTCACCTCCCCCTGGGACGGCCGGCTCGTCGGCACCGTGGCCGTGCCGACCGAGGACCAGGTCGAGGAGGCCGTGGCCGCCGCGCACGCGGTCCTGGACGAGTTCGCCGCGACGCCCGCGCACGTACGGGCCGCCGCGCTCGACCATGTGTCCCGCAGGCTCGTGGAGCGCACCGAGGAGATCGCCCGGCTGATCTCCGCCGAGAACGGCAAGCCCCTCAAGTGGGCCCGGGGCGAAGTCGGCCGCGCGGTCTCCGTCTTCCGCTTCGCCGCCGAGGAGGCCCGCCGCTTCAACGGCGGGGACGCCCAGCGACTCGACACCGACGCGGGCGGCGTCGGCCGGCTCGCCCTGACCCGCCGCTTCCCTCGTGGCGTCGTCCTCGGCATCGCGCCGTTCAACTTCCCGCTCAACCTCTGCGCCCACAAGATCGCCCCGGCCATCGCGGTCGGTGCCCCGATCATCCTCAAGCCCGCCCCGGCGACCCCGCTCTCCGGCCTTCTCCTCGGCGAGCTGCTCGCCGAGACCGATCTGCCGGCCGGAGCCTGGTCCGTACTGCCCGTGCCGAACGACCGGATGCCCGCCCTCGTCCAGGACGAGCGGCTGCCGGTGATCTCCTTCACCGGCTCGGACAAGGTCGGCTTCGCGATCATGGACTCCGTCCCGCGCAAGCACTGCACGCTCGAACTCGGCGGCAACGGCGCGGCCGTCGTCCTCGCCGACTACGCGAGCGAGAAGGACCTGGACTGGGCGGCGACCCGGATCGCCACGTTCTCGAACTATCAGGGCGGCCAGTCCTGTATCTCCGTCCAGCGCGTGATCGCGGACGCCTCGGTGTACGAACGTCTCGTCCCCAAGGTCATCGCCGCGGTCGAGGCCCAGGTCACCGGCGACCCCGGCGACGACGCCACGGACGTGGGGCCGCTCGTCAGCGAGGACGCGGCCAAGCGTGTCGAGTCGTGGGTCGACGAGGCGGTACGGGCCGGTGCCCAGCTGCTCACGGGCGGCAAGCGGGACGGCGCCACGTACGCGCCGACCGTCCTCTCCGAGGTCCCCGAGGACGTCACGATCTCCTGCGAGGAGGTCTTCGGGCCCGTCCTCACCCTCCGCCGGGTCGAGAGCGAGACCGAGGCGTTCGAGAAGGTCAACGACTCGAAGTACGGCCTCCAGGCCGGGGTGTTCACCCATGACCTGCAAGCCGCCTTCCGCGCCCACCGCGCGCTGGAGGTCGGCGGCGTGATCATCGGCGACGTCCCCTCGTACCGCGCCGACCAGATGCCGTACGGCGGTGCCAAGCAGTCCGGCGTCGGCCGTGAGGGCGTCCGGTTCGCGATGGACGACTACACATACGAGCGCGTCATGGTGCTCACGGGCCTCGCCCTCTAGAAAGCCTCGGGCACTCCTACGGAAGGTCCCGGCTCCCTCGCCATGACTCTCCCGAGCCCCGCGCCACGACTGGTGCGGGGCGCGGGAATCGGGTAGATACGGACGAGTAGTACCAGGCCGGTTGAACCGTCACTGGACCCGACTCCGCGGCGAGGTGAGTTCCTCATGTCCGCCCCATCCGCACCCTCAGCAGCATCCGCACCGCAGGAACCCCAGGGCAAGCCCAAGGTCTCCGAGCGAGAAGCGCGCCAGGTCGCCGAAGCGGCCCGGGAACAGGGCTGGCGCAAGCCGAGCTTCGCCAAGGAGATGTTCCTCGGCCGCTTCCGCCTCGATCTCATCCATCCGCACCCGATGCCGGCGTCCGAGGACGTCAAGCGCGGCGAGCAGTTCCTGACGAAGCTCCGTGAGTTCAGCGAGACGAGGATCGACGGCGCGCGGATCGAGCGCGAGGCCAGGATCCCCGACGAGGTGATCAACGGCCTCAAGGAACTGGGCGCGCTCGGGATGAAGATCGAGACCAAATACGGCGGCCTCGGTCTCACCCAGGTGTACTACAACAAGGCCCTGGCCCTGGTCGGCTCCGCCAGTCCGGCGATCGGCGCGCTGCTCTCCGCCCATCAGTCGATCGGCGTACCGCAGCCGCTGAAGCTTTTCGGCACCCAGGAGCAGAAGGACACCTTCCTGCCGCGCCTGGCCCGCACCGACATCTCGGCCTTCCTCCTCACCGAGCCGGACGTGGGCTCCGACCCCGCCCGGCTGGCCACCACCGCCGTGCCCGACGGCGACTCGTACGTCCTCGACGGCGTGAAGCTGTGGACGACCAATGGAGTCGTCGCCGATCTGCTCGTCGTGATGGCGCGCGTACCGAAGACGGAGGGCGGGAAGGGCGGCATCACGGCGTTCGTCGTCGAGGCCGGCTCCCCGGGCATCACGGTCGAGAACCGCAACGCCTTCATGGGCCTGCGCGGTCTGGAGAACGGCGTCACCCGCTTCCACCAGGTCCGGGTGCCCGCCGCGAACCGTATCGGCCCCGAGGGCGCGGGTCTGAAGATCGCCCTCACCACCCTCAACACCGGCAGGCTCTCGCTGCCCGCGATGTGCGTGGGCGCGGGCAAGTGGTGTCTGAAGATCGCCCGCGAATGGTCGGCCGCCCGTGAGCAGTGGGGCAGGCCGGTCGGCCGCCACGAGGCCGTGGGCGCGAAGATCTCGTTCATCGCGGCCACCACGTTCGCGCTGGAGGCGGTCGTGGATCTGGCCTCCCAGATGGCGGACGAGGACCGCAACGACATCAGGATCGAAGCGGCCCTGGCCAAGCTGTACGGCTCCGAGATGAGCTGTCTGATGGCCGACGAACTGGTCCAGATCCGGGGCGGTCGCGGCTTCGAGACCGCGGACTCCCTGGCCGCGCGCGGCGAACGCGCGGTACCCGCCGAGCAGATGCTCCGCGATCTGCGGATCAACCGGATCTTCGAGGGCTCGACCGAGATCATGCATCTGCTGATCGCGCGCGAGGCGGTCGACGCCCATCTGTCCGTCGCGGGCGACATCATCGATCCGGAGAAGTCGCTCTCGGACAAGGCGCGGGCCGGTGCGCAGGCGGGCCGGTTCTACGCCCGCTGGCTGCCGCAGCTGGTCGCGGGTCCGGGCCAACTGCCCGGCTCGTACGCGGAGTTCCATCCGGCGGGACACCCGGATCTGTCGACGCATCTGCGCTATGTCGAGCGCAACGCGCGCAAGCTCGCCCGTTCCACCTTCTACGCCATGTCGCGCTGGCAGGGCCGGATGGAGACCAAGCAGGGCTTCCTCGGCCGGATCGTGGACATCGGCGCCGAGCTGTTCGCGATGAGCGCGGCCTGCGTACGGGCCGAGCTGATGCGGACGAGCGGCGACCACGGCCGTGAGGCGTACCAGCTGGCGGACGTCTTCTGCCGGCAGGCCCGTATCCGGGTCGAGGAGCTGTTCACACGGCTCTGGTCCAACACGGACGATCTGGACCGCAAGGTCGTGAACGGCGTCCTGACCGGTACGTACACCTGGCTGGAGGCCGGGATCATCGACCCGAGCGGCGAGGGCCCCTGGATCGCGGACGCGACTCCGGGACCGTCCCGGCGCGAGAACGTCCACCGCCCGATCCACTGAAACCGAGGCATATATTTCCTCTACATTTTGCCCGATTTGTGGGTAAAATGTAGAGGAATGGTAGGAATACCTACCGCGGCTCCCGCCCGAGCCGAGCCGGGCGGGGCCCTCGTCGACCTCTGTGAGGGGGTTGCCATGGCCAGCGACGCCGACTTCTACGCACATGGCCGGCCGGAGAACCCGCAGCTCCCGGAGGACCGGCCGCGCGGAGGCGGGCCGAAGGGGCCGCCCCCGGTCCACAGCACGGCCTGGAAGGTCATGGCCGTCGTCATCGCGATCATCGTGATCGTCCTGGCGGGAATCCTGCTGTTCCCGTGAGGCCGCCGTTTCTGTGAGGGCCGCTCCCGCGAGGGCCACTCGGCCCACCCATCGCCCCGCCCCATGACCGGAGTAAACCGACCGGTCATGGGACGGTCATGTGTGACGGCGTGGGATCAGTTGAACGGGTCGAGCGTGATGGAGGCCTGCTGCGGGTCACCGTCGTGCACCAGTGACTCGTGGGCGCCGACATCGTCGAAGGCGAAGGCGTACGCCTTGCCGTCGGCCATCTGCGCGTGGATCTTCCTGGCGTAGTGGTTGGTGACCGTGTCCTGGTAGAAGTTGGCCGGACTCGTGTCCGGCTGGTTGGGGTTGACCAGGAGCGTGGAGCGGTTGAACCCCGCGCAGAGCGTGCGCGAGATCGGGCCGCGTACCAGGTCGTTCGGCGCGTCCAGCAGCTTGTAGCAGCCGAAGATCGAGTCGGAGTCCGGCTTCTGGAAGGACGTGACGACCGCTCCCGCGCTGTTGGTGAAGTTCATGGTGTTGCCCGAGACCCGGCCGAAGTACTTGGTGTTCGGCTGGTCCGTGAAGGGTGTCACCGTCAGCGTGGAGGTGGTGTATCTGCTCCACACCCGGTTGATGTAGTCGTCCATCACGGAGGCGGGCAGGTTGCCGGCCCCGATGCCGTGACCGGGCGAGAGGGCGCGCAGGATCGTGCCGTCGGACCGGGTCTGGATCAGGTTCGCCCAGCCGCCCGGCTGGCTCCTGAGGGAGTCGAAGAACCCCTTGTAACCGCCCGCCTTGAGATGGCCGGTGGTCTTGGTGGTCCCGTTGGGGGCCCGGACGCCGACGGCGTAGGGCGCCGAGAACATATCGACCTGTGTGCTGTTGATCCACAGCCCGCTGTCATTGAGTGTGTATTCGGTCCAGTTGAACAGGATGTTCCGGTTCGGGTCGGACGGATTCTGTACGGCGGGCTGCACCAGCCCGCCGGTCGTCAGCCTGAAGTCGAGCTTCTGACCGTACGAGAAGTAGACCCTGCCGGAGAACTTCGGCATCCGGATCGTCGTGGACTGCCCGTTGGCGGGTCCGGCGATCGACGCGTCGGGCGCCGGGGTGGGGGGATTGCCGCCGGCGGGCCAGGCGTGGAACGTACCGTTCGCGTCGGCCCAGCCCTGCTGGCCCGTCGTGAGCAGGGTGCCGAGGTTGTAGATGTAGACCGGGTCCGTGCGGCCGGAGTTGTTCGTGATGGTGAGCGGAATGGTCGTGGGAACCGCGGCCTCGGCGGGTGCCGCGGGGCCGGCGGCCGTGAACCCCGTCGCGAAGATCACCGCGGCGGCCAGTGCCGCGAGCAACTTTCTGGTACCAAGCACGCTCTACCTCCTGCTGTGTGGGGTTGAGAGCGGGTTGAGAGCGCTCTCAGAATCGGGCCGCGGGTGAGGTGTGTCAATGCGCCCGACCCAACTCGCTCCCCGCGGCCTGTGCGCTCCCCGGCCCGGACACAGGTCCGCGAAATCGACTGGCGGCGAGCGGAGTTGACGGCGTAGCGTCGCGACGCGTGATGAACGCCGACGACGTGCTGTCCGTGCTGACCCTGCTGCGGAAGGCCGGCGCGGACGTCTGGATCGCCGGAGGCTGGGGCATCGACGCCCTGCTCGGCACCCAGACCCGCCCCCACCGCGATCTGGACCTCCTGCACCGCGCCGACCAGGAACCCCGTGTCATCGAGGCGCTCTCCGCCGCGGGCTTCGCCGAGACCCTGGACTGGCGCCCGGTGCGGTTCGTCCTCGCCCGCCCGACGGGCGAGGAGATCGATTTCCACCCCCTCTCCTTCGCCCCGGACGGCTCGGCGCTCCAGTCGTCACTGGACCCGGAGCAGCCCTATGTGTACCCGGCGGAGTGCTTCACCACGGGCACCATCGGGGGGACGACGGTCGGATGTATCTCCGCCGGGCAGCAGGTCCTCTTCCACCAGGGGTACGAGCCGGCCGACCGGGACCGCCACGACATGGCCAGGCTCCGCGAGAAGTTCGGCATCACGACGCACTACTGAGCGCCGCTCCCGCATGCCTCACAATCGGGAGGCGCGCCGTCAGCGCGGCGCGATCGACTCACGACGGGGGCAAGGATGTTCGGGGCTGGGAAGCGGTCGGCACGGCGGGGTCTCGGGGCGGTGGCCGCCGGGCTGGTACTGGTCGGAGTGGCCGCGTGCGGTGGTGACGGGCAGAGCGCCGACGACGGCAAGGACGGGAAGGCGAACGGCAAGGCGAGCGGGAATCCGGCCGGCAAGCCCTCCGGCGCCGCCTCCGCCACCGGGCCCGCGCCGCTCACGGAGGACCGGCTCACCGCCGCGTCGCTGACCGACGGCGAGCGTATCGGCGCGTACACCGCCTCCGAGTACGCCCTTGGCGGGCCCCTTGGCGACGACTACACCGCCGAGCCCGCTGTCTGCCAGCCGCTCGTCAGCCTCGCCAGCGGCGCCACCGCGTTCGACCCCGTCGCCGAGGTCCAGCGCAAGGCCGACATCCCCGACGAGATGCTCGGCCTCACCGTCTCCGTACAGCTGCGTTCGTACACCGCGCGGGACGCGACCGGTGTGATGAAGGCCCTCGCCACGGCCGGGCGGGAGTGCGCGGGCGGGTTCACCGAGGACCGGGCGCTGGCGCGGGCGACCTATCTGAAGGTGGAGCCCGCCACCGCCCCGGATGTGGGGGACGAGGCGAGGGCGTATCGCTTCACCATCCTCGACGTGAAGGGCACGCTGAAGCTGTACGAGTATCTGACCGTCATACGGTCCGGCTCCACCACGCTCTCCTTCCGCGCCGAGATCACCGGCACGAAGGACGTCGGGGGCGTGCCCGACGAGATCGTCCGGGCCCAGTGGCAGAAGTTCCGCCCGGTGGCCGGGGAAGCCGCGAAAACGTCGTGAAACAGCCATCAGGACCGGCGCACGGGGAACAACTGGAGGGCGCGCTGTCCTCCCGGCGCGGGGATGAGGCAAGAATGGGGGCATGAGCGACAGCCCAGCCCCTCTCGCCGATCCGCACATCACCTTCGATCCGATCGAAGGCCGCCGGGACATCGTCGTCCTCGGCTCCACCGGATCCATTGGCACGCAGGCCATCGACCTGGTTCTGCGTCACCCCGACCGCTTCCGTGTCACCGCGCTCTCCGCCGCCGGCGGTCGCGTGGAGCTGCTCGCAGAGCAGGCGTGGCGGCTGCGGGTCCGTACCGTCGCGGTCGCGCGTGAGGAGGCCGTGCCCGCGCTCCGGGAGGCGCTCGCCGGGCGGTACGGGACGGGTGAACCGCTCCCCGAGATCCTCGCGGGACCCGACGCCGCCACGGAGCTGGCGGCGTCGGACTGCCACACCGTGCTCAACGGCATCACCGGCTCCATCGGCCTCGCGCCCACCCTCGCCGCCCTCGCGGCGGGCCGTACGCTCGCGCTCGCCAACAAGGAATCGCTGATCGTCGGCGGCCCGCTGGTGAAGGCCCTGGCCAGGCCCGGCCAGATCATCCCCGTCGACTCCGAGCACGCCGCGCTCTTCCAGGCGCTGGCCGCCGGCACCCGCGCCGAGGTGCGCAAGCTCGTGGTGACGGCCTCCGGTGGGCCCTTCCGGGGCCGTACGAAGGCCGAGCTGGCGCATGTCACCCCCAAGGACGCCCTCGCGCACCCCACCTGGGCCATGGGTCCGGTGATCACGGTCAACTCCGCGACCCTTGTCAACAAGGGCCTCGAAGTGATCGAGGCGCATCTCCTGTACGACATTCCCTTCGAACGCATTGAGGTCGTCGTACACCCCCAGTCGTATGTCCACTCGATGGTGGAATTCAACGACGGTTCGACGCTGGCCCAGGCGACCCCGCCCGATATGCGCGGGCCGATCGCCGTGGGTCTCGGCTGGCCGCAGCGGGTGCCGGACGCCGCGCCGGCCTTCGACTGGACCACTGCCTCGACCTGGCAGTTCTTCCCGCTCGACACCGAGGCGTTCCCGTCTGTGGGACTCGCCCGGCAGGTCGGCGCCCTGGGCGGCACGGCCCCGGCGGTGTTCAATGCCGCGAACGAGGAGTGCGTGGACGCGTTTCTCGCGGGACGGCTGCCGTTCAACGGCATCATGGATACGGTCACGGAGGTCGTCGCGGAGCACGGCACCCCCCGTACGGGAACCTCGCTCACCGTGGCGGACGTCCTCGAAGCGGAGACCTGGGCCCGCGCCCGGGCCCGTGAAACGGCAGCCAACTACAGTGCAGAACAGCCAGCGGAGGCTCGCGCATGACGATCCTGTTGACGGTCCTCGGCATCGCCGTCTTTGTCGTGGGGCTGCTCTTCTCCATCGCCTGGCACGAACTGGGCCATCTCTCCACGGCCAAGATCTTCGGCATCCGCGTGCCCCAGTACATGGTCGGCTTCGGGCCGACCATCTGGTCGCGCACGAAGGGCGATACGGAGTACGGGATCAAGGCGATCCCGCTCGGCGGCTATATCCGGATGATCGGAATGTTCCCGCCGGGCCCCGACGGCAAGATCGAGGCTCGCTCCACCTCGCCGTGGCGCGGAATGATAGAGGACGCGCGCTCCGCCGCCTTCGAGGAGCTGGAACCGGGCGACGAGAAGCGCCTCTTCTACACGCGCAAGCCGTGGAAGCGCGTGATCGTGATGTTCGCGGGTCCGTTCATGAACCTCGTCCTGGCCGCCGTGATCTTCATCGGCGTGGCGATGAGCTTCGGCTTCCAGACCCAGACCACCCAGGTCGCCGGCGTCCAGCAGTGTGTGATCTCGCAGAGCGAGAAGCGCGACACCTGCGAGAAGAAGGACCCCGTCTCGCCCGCGCGCGCGGCCGGTCTCCAGAAGGGCGACAAGATCGTCGCCTTCAACGGGCAGCGCGTCGAGGACTGGGCGACGCTCTCCGGCCTCATCCGTAAGACGATCGGCCCCGCCACCATCACCGTCGACCGCGACGGCACCGAGAAGGTCCTGCACGCCACGCTCGCCGAGAACACGGTGGCCAAGAAGGACTCCGACGGAGAGGTCGTCCCGGGCGACTTCGTACCGGCCGGCTATCTCGGCTTCGCCGCCTCCACCGAGATCGTCCCACTCTCCTTCCCGCAGTCCGTGGACCGGATGGGCACCATGATCGGGGACGGTGTCGAGTCGATCCTGGCCCTGCCCTCCAAGATCCCCGATCTCTGGAGCGCGGCCTTCGGCGACGGCCCCCGCAAGGACGACTCACCGGTCGGTGTGGTCGGCGCGGCACGTATCGGCGGCGAGGTGATGACGCTGGACATCCCCGCGCAGAACCAGATCGCGATGATGCTGTTCCTGCTCGCGGGCTTCAATCTGTCGCTCTTCCTCTTCAACATGCTCCCCCTGCTGCCCCTCGACGGCGGGCATATCGCGGGCGCGCTCTGGGAATCGCTGCGGCGCAGGCTCGCACGGCTGTTCAAGCGGCCCGACCCGGGCCCGTTCGATGTCGCGAAGCTGATGCCCGTCGCCTATGTCGTGGCGGGGATCTTCATCTGCTTCACCCTGCTCGTCCTGGTCGCCGATGTCTTCAACCCCGTCAAGATCAGCTGATAGAACCCGTTTCACGGCGGCCGGACACCATTCGTGTCCGGCCGCTTACCTTTGGGTGGAGTTTTCGCGAGGATGTGCTCGGCCCGTACGCGGTGGCGTAATCTCGGGTGCTGGAGCCCGCCGATCTCGGGACCTCGATCCACACCTTGGGGTTGCACAGCAGATGACTGCAATTTCTCTCGGAATGCCGTCCGTTCCGACGAAGCTCGCCGACCGACGGGTCAGCCGTCAGATCCAGGTGGGGTCGGTGGCGGTCGGCGGGGACGCACCGGTCTCGGTGCAGTCGATGACGACGACGCGTACGTCGGACATCGGCGCCACGTTGCAGCAGATCGCGGAGTTGACGGCGTCCGGCTGCCAGATCGTACGGGTCGCGTGCCCGACGCAGGACGACGCGGACGCGCTGGCGACGATCGCGCGGAAGTCGCAGATCCCGGTGATCGCGGATATTCATTTCCAGCCGAAGTACGTGTTCGCGGCGATCGACGCGGGCTGCGCGGCGGTGCGGGTGAACCCGGGGAACATCAAGCAGTTCGACGACAAGGTCAAGGAGATCGCGAAGGCGGCCGGCGAGACCGGCACCCCGATCCGGATCGGCGTGAACGCCGGCTCGCTGGACGCGCGTCTGCTGGCGAAGTACGGCAAGGCCACGCCGGAGGCGCTTGTCGAGTCGGCGCTCTGGGAGGCGTCGCTGTTCGAGGAGCACGGCTTCCGCGACATCAAGATCTCGGTGAAGCACAACGACCCGGTGATCATGGTCAACGCGTACCGCCAGCTCGCGGCGCAGTCCGATTATCCGCTGCACCTCGGCGTCACCGAGGCGGGACCCGCGTTCCAGGGCACCATCAAGTCCGCGGTGGCCTTCGGCGCACTCCTCAGCGAGGGCATCGGCGACACGATCCGGGTCTCGCTCTCCGCCCCGCCCGCGGAGGAGGTCAAGGTCGGCATCCAGATCCTGGAGTCGCTGAACCTGCGCCAGCGTCGGCTGGAGATCGTCTCCTGCCCCTCCTGCGGCCGGGCCCAGGTCGATGTCTACAAGCTGGCCGACGAGGTGACGGCCGGTCTGGAGGGCATGGAGGTCCCGCTGCGCGTCGCCGTCATGGGCTGTGTCGTGAACGGTCCCGGCGAGGCCCGCGAGGCCGACCTCGGTGTCGCGTCCGGCAATGGCAAGGGCCAGATCTTCGTGAAGGGCGAGGTCATCAAGACCGTCCCGGAATCGAAGATCGTGGAGACCCTGATCGACGAGGCCATGAAGATCGCCGAGCAGATGGAGAAGGACGGCGTCGCCTCGGGCGAGCCCGAGGTCTCCGTCAGCTGACCGCGCTGCCCCAGAGCCTGTCCGGCTATGGACATATGTTCGCGACGGATCCCGCAGCCACCGCCCCCGGGCATCGGCCGCGGGCTCTTTCGCGTCTCTGACCTGCGGCGATATCGGACCCCGCTCCGATGAGCGGCATACCGGGAAGGGTCCGGGTACAGTGCGGAGATCGGCAGACGTATGGTGAGGCCCCCTCGTGTTGACGCAGACCACCACCCGGGTCCTCGAACCCAGCGAACTCGACGCCGCGCTCGCCATCCTGGAGAGCGAGCCCGTCGAAAACGCCTTTGTGACGTCCCGCGTACAGGTCGCGGGGCTCGACCCCTGGCGCCTCGGCGGCGAGATGTGGGGCTGGTACGCGGACGGGCGGCTGCGTTCGCTCTGCTACTCCGGCGCCAATCTCGTCCCCATCTGTGCCACCCCCGAGGCCGTGCGCGCCTTCGCCGACCGGGCGCGCAGGGCCGGCCGCCGCTGCTCCTCGATCGTCGGCCCCGCCGAGCCCACCACCCAGCTGTGGCGGCTGCTTGAGCCGAGCTGGGGCCCGGCCCGCGAGATCCGCGCCCACCAGCCGCTGATGGTCACCGAGCAGGCGCCCGCCACGGTCGCGCCCGATCCGCTCGTACGCCGTATCCACAAGGCCGAACTCGACGTGATCATGCCCGCCTGCGTGGCGATGTTCACCGAGGAGGTCGGTGTCTCGCCGCTCGCCGGGGACGGCGGACTGCTCTACCAGGCGCGCGTCGCCGAACTCGTCGGCGCGGGACGGTCGTTCGCCCGTATCGACGACGGCAGGGTCATCTTCAAGGCCGAGATCGGCGCGGCCACCACCCGGGCCTGCCAGATCCAGGGCGTCTGGGTCGACCCCGAATTCCGCGGTCGCGGCCTGTCCGAGGCGGGCATGGCGGCGGTCGTGCGGTACGCGCTGGCCGATGTCGCCCCCGTCGTGAGCCTGTACGTGAACGACTACAACACCCCTGCCAGAGCCGCGTACCGCCGGGTGGGTTTCCGTGAAGTGGGTGCCTTCATGAGCGTGCTGTTCTGAAAGTAGGGTTCGGCCCATGCTGAGCATTCCCGGGCGGGGCCCCCGCACCCCCGACGTACAGGTAGGGCCGGTCGATCTCGCCGCACGTGTGGACGAGGCGCTTGCCGTACAGGCACTCGCCTTCGGGCTCAGCGACCAAGAGATCGAGGTACGCCGCCATATCGTGCTCCGGCATCTGCTGCTGCGCGGCTCCCGCGCCCTCGGCGCGACCACCGCGGCAGGCCGGCTCGTCGGCTTCGTATACGGCCTGCCGAACGACCGCGCCCACTGGTGGTCCACCGTCGTCGAGCCGTATCTGCGCACCACCGGCTCCGAGGACTGGCTCGTCGACTCCTTCGTGATCACCGAACTGCATGTCCACCCGGAGTTCCAGGCCCGGGGCATCGGCCGCGCGCTGATCACCACGATCACCGACAGCGCCGGTGAACCCAAGTCGATCCTGTCCGCGATCGATATCGAGAGCCCGGCCCGCCGCCTCTACCGCGCGCTCGGCTACACGGACCTGGCCCGCCAGGTCCACTTCCCCAGCGCCCCCAAGCCGTACGCCGTGATGGGCGCCCCGCTCCCGCTGCGCAGGGCGGGCGGCGCGGAGAACTGATTTCCGCCCGCGGGCGTGCCCCGGCTAACCTCCTGGCATCAGCCGAGAGAACGCAGGAGTGCTCCCCATGTCCCAGGTCCAGCGCATGTCCCGTTTGATGGTCAAGACATTGCGCGACGACCCGGCGGACGCCGAGACGCTCAGCCACAAGCTGCTCGTCCGCGCGGGGTATGTCCGCCGTACGTCCGCCGGCATCTGGAGCTGGCTGCCGCTGGGCAAGAAGGTCCTCGACAACATCTCGCGCGTCGTCCGCGAGGAGATGGACGCGATCGGTGCGCAGGAGGTGCTGCTGCCCGCGCTGCTGCCCAGGGAGCCGTACGAGGCGAGCGGCCGGTGGGAGGAGTACGGCGATCTGCTGTTCCGCCTCAAGGACCGCAAGGGCGCCGACTATCTGCTCGGCCCCACCCACGAGGAGATCTTCACCCAGGTGGTCAAGGACCAGTGCACGTCCTACAAGGACCTGCCGGTGATGCTCTACCAGATCCAGACGAAGTACCGCGACGAGGCGAGGCCGCGCTCCGGTGTGCTGCGCGGGCGCGAGTTCCAGATGAAGGACTCGTACTCCTTCGACACCACCGACGAGGGCCTGGCCGAGTCGTACGCGCTGCACCGCGCCGCCTACCAGAAGATCTTCGCGCGCATCGGTCTCGACTTCCGGATCGTCTCCGCGGTCTCCGGCGCGATGGGCGGCTCCGCCTCCGAGGAGTTCCTGGCGCCCGCGGCGGCCGGGGAGGACACCTTCGTCGACTGCCCGGCGTGCGACTACGCGGCCAACACCGAGGCTGTCACCTTCACCGCGTCCGTGCCCGCGGCGGCCGAGCCCGGCCCGATCGAGGAGCTGGACACCCCCGACACCCCGACCATCGAATCGCTCGCCGCGCACCTCGGGGTGCCTGCCTCGGCGACCCTGAAGAACCTCCTCGTCAAGATCGACGGCGAGATCACCGCGGTCGGCGTCCCCGGCGACCGCGAGGTGGACCTCGGCAAGCTGGGCGAGCATCTCGCCCCCGCGGTGGTGGAGCTGGTGACGGCCGAGGACTTCGAGGACCGTCCCGAGCTGGTACGGGGCTATGTCGGCCCGCAGGGCCTCAAGATCCGCTACATCGCCGACCCGCGCGTCGCGGCGGGCACCGCCTGGATCACCGGAGCCAACAAGCCCGACACCCACGCGCGCGATGTGGTCTGCGGACGGGACTTCGAGGTCGACGACTATCTGGACGTTGTCGTGGTCGAGGAGGGCGACCCCTGCCCGGTCTGCGGCACCGGCGTCAAGCTCGACCGCGCGATCGAAATCGGCCATATCTTCCAGCTCGGCCGCAAGTACGCCGACACCTTCCAGCTCGATGTCCTCGGCCAGCAGGGCAAGCCGGTCCGCGTGACCATGGGCTCGTACGGCATCGGTGTCTCGCGCGCGGTGGCGGCCCTGGCCGAGCAGAGCGCCGACGAACAGGGACTGTGCTGGCCCAGGGAGATCGCCCCGGCCGACGTCCACGTCGTCGCCGCCGGCAAGGCGCTCCAGACGGAACTGGCGCTGGACGTCTCCGAGCAGCTGTCGGCGGCCGGTCTGCGGGTGCTGGTGGACGAGCGCCCCGGGGTCTCGCCGGGGGTGAAGTTCACCGACGCCGAACTGATCGGTGTCCCCAAGATCCTGGTGGCGGGCCGCCGCGCGGCCGAAGGCGTCGTGGAACTGAAGGACCGCCGTACGGGCGAGCGTGAGGAAGTGACGGTCGCGGAGGCGATCGCCCGCCTGACGGCCTGAGCCGGGGCTCATCGCGGGACGGGCTCGCACACCGAGCCCGTCCCCGTCTTATCCGGTTCGCCGGACAGGCCCTAAAGCCAGCCCGCGAACTCCAGCAGCAGCTCCCCGCTCTGCCGGTGTCCCGCCCGAAGCGTGCGCACCCCCGACTCCACCGCCCGGAACAGCGTCCACCCACGCACCCGTTCCCGGTCCAGATCCAGCGAATCGGCCAGTCTGTTGACGCGCCGACGGGCCGAGGACGGCCCCGACGAGGCCGCCACCAGGTCCTCGACCCGGTCGCGCACCAGCCGGGCCAGATCGTAGGCGCGCTCACCGACCAGCGGTTCCGGGCCGACCGCGAGCCAGGGCGCGCGGTCGCCGGCGAGCACCTTGCCCTGACCGAAGGCGCCGTGCAGGAGCTGTACCTCCGCCGCGGAGGCGCAGAGTTCGTCGCGCGCCGCCAGCGCCGCCGACACCAGCGGCGCGAGTGAGTCGTCGGCGGTCGTCCGCAGCGCCACCGCCTCGCGCGCGGTCCGCTCGGCCACCGTCTCGAAGCCATGGCCCCCGGGCGGGTCGACCCACAGCCGACGCACCGTACCCGCCGCTTCGAGCAGTGACTTGGCCTCCGGCAGGGAGCGCAGCGACACCTCGGGATGCAGCCGCTCCAGGAGCAGTGCGCCACCGGCGGTGTCCGGGGCGTCCGCGCCACCGTCGTCCCCGGCGTCGAGCGGTTCCACCGCTCCCCAGCCCTTCCAGCGCGCCAGCGCCGCCCGCTCCAGCGAGGGAGCCGCGAACGGCGGAACGATCTTGAGTGTCGCGGGGGAACCGTCGGACCGCCGTACGAGCAGCACCAGACCGCTCCGGCCGCCGGGCGCGATCACCCGCTCGACCTCAAGGCCCCGCCGGGCGACGGCCTCACCCGCGATGGCGGGCAGCCGGCCGAGCCATTCGGCCGCGGCGGTCTCCCCGTACCTCTCGCCGAGCGTGCGCACCAGCCGCTGCGGCGGTTCAAAACCCATACGTGCGTTGTTCCCTTTCCGAGCTCACGGGCTCACGCGCGCTCGGCGAGCCCAGGAAAGGCTACGCCGGTGCCGCGCCAGCGCACCGCGCGCACGGCGGCCTCGCGCAGCGCGCCCGCCGCCTCCCGCCGCAGGGGGCCCTCCGAGGCCCGTACGAGGTCGGAGTAGACGCCCGCGACCTTGTCCTCCAGCTCGGCGGCCAGCCGTACGGCCGCGGCGGAGTCCGGTACGGGGAAGGGCAGGGCGTACGCGGGGGCAGCGGCGGCGGGTGTACCGCCCAGGTCCCGTACGGTCCGCGCCAGCGCGTCACGCCGGGCCCGGTGCGCCGCGTGCGCGCTGGTGGCCTCGCTCCGGCGTGCGCTGCCGACGCGACCGCCCACAACCCCGTACCCGTACACCGCCGCGTGCTCGGCGGCGAGCGCGGCCTGCGCGGCCTCCAGCGCACCGTCGCCCGTCGCGGTCGCCGTGCCGGCTGTCCGCGTCGTGCGCACCGTCCGGGCCGTGCTCATGAGCGGGATCCTTCCATCAGCAGATAGGCGTGGGCGGCGCTCGCCGCCGCGAGAGAGGCCAGCAGCCGGGCCAGCTCCGGCGGCGCCTCCATGAGCGCCGCGGTGTGCGTGTCGCTGGTACGGCGCTCGGTCGCGGCCAGTGCCCTGAGCGCCTCAGCCGGTTCCGCGGGGATCGCGGGCGAGCCGGGCGCCGGGCCCGCGGCCGTGACGGAAACGGACGGAGCGGGGGAGGGCGGCGCGGACGGGCTCGCGGACTTGGACGGCTCCGGGTCCAGCGCCGCCAACTGCCGTACGACCGCCGCCCGCAGCGGGGTCAGCCGCTTACGCTGCCCGGGGTGCCGCTTCAGCACGGCGTCGTACTGCCCCAGCAACTTCCGCTGGGCGCCGGCCGCGCGCGCCCGCAGCGCGCGTTCGGTCTCGGCCGCCCGCGCGATTCCCGCCGGGCTGTCCGCGGCCGGGGAATCCTCGGAACAGCCGGTCACCAGACCGGCCGTCGCGGCGCCCGCGGCCATCAGCGCATGCCTCCGTGTCGTCCCCGTGCGCCCCACGCGTCTCTCCTCGGGCTTCGCGATGATCACCGCAGGCGAGCGTACCCGCGGGTCACCCCCAGGTGGACGGCAACACCCCTTGGGACCGGATACCCTTTGATCTGACACGCGACGATCCCACAACAGCACACGCGGCCGAGGAGTCACCCGGATGAGCACCACCCAGAGCGAAAGGCTGCGCGGACTGCTGGAACCACTCGTCAGCGCGAAGGACCTGGATCTGGAAGAGATCGAGGTGTCCCGGGCGGGCAGGCGTCGTGTGCTGAGGGTCGTGGTCGATTCCGACGAGGGCGTGGACCTCGACGAGTGTGCCGAGCTGAGCCGCTCCATCTCCGACAAGCTCGACGAGACGGACGCGATGGGCGAGGACGAGTACCAGCTCGAAGTGACCTCCCCCGGCGCGGAGCGCCCGCTGACAGAACACCGCCACTACGTGCGCGCCGTGGGCCGGCTGGCCAGGTTCCAGCTGCACGACGCCGGCGAGCTGGTGGCCCGCATCCTCACCGTCGACGCCGAGGGGCTCGACCTCGAAGTGCCGGGCGTGAAGGGGCGCAAGCCCACCGCCCGCCGGATCGAGTTCGCCGGGATCGAGAAGGCGCGCGTGGAGATCGAGTTCAGCCGCAAGGACAAGAAGGAAGAGGAGGCGTAGCCGTGGACATCGATGTGAAGCTCCTGAAGGGCTTGGCACAAGAGAAGGAGATTCCCTTCGACCTGCTGGTCGAGGCGATCGAATCGGCGCTCCTCATCGCCTACCACCGCACCGAGGGCAGCCACCGGCGCGCCCGGGTCGTGCTGAGCCGGGACACCGGTCATGTCACGGTCTGGGCCAAGGAGGACCCGGCCGATCTGGAGGAGGGGCAGGAGCCCAAGGAGTTCGACGACACCCCGTCGGACTTCGGCCGGATCGCCGCGACCACCGCCCGCCAGGTCATCCAGCAGCGGCTGCGGGACGCCGAGAACGATGTGACCTTCGGCGAGTACGCGCGCCGGGAGGGCGATATCGTCGCCGGTCTGGTCCAGCAGGGCAAGGACCCGAAGAACGTCCTGGTCAAGCTGGACGACAAGCTTGAGGCCATCCTTCCGGTGCAGGAACAGGTGCCGGGCGAGGAGTACACCCACGGTCTTCGGCTGCGTACGTATGTGGTCAGGGTGGCCAGAGGGGTGCGCGGGCCTTCGGTGACGCTGTCCCGTACCCACCCCAATCTGGTGAAGAAGCTCTTCGCGCTGGAGGTCCCGGAGATCGCGGACGGCTCCGTCGAGATCACCGCGATCGCCCGCGAGGCCGGCCACCGCACCAAGATCGCCGTACGGTCGACACGTTCCGGTCTCAATGCCAAGGGCGCTTGCATCGGCCCGATGGGCGCGCGTGTGCGCAATGTCATGGCCGAGCTGCTGGGCGAGAAGATCGACATCGTCGACTGGTCGGACGACCCGGCCGAGATGGTGGCCAACGCGTTGTCGCCGGCCCGGGTCAGCAAGGTCGAGGTCGTCGATCTGGGCGCCCGCTCCGCGCGGGTGACCGTGCCCGACTACCAGCTGTCGCTGGCGATCGGCAAGGAAGGGCAGAACGCCCGGCTCGCCGCCCGGCTGACCGGCTGGCGCATCGATATCCGGCCGGACACGGAGCCCACGGACGACGACCGGGACCGCGGCGACGACCGGGACCGCGGTCGCGACGACCGGGGACCGCGGTAGCGACCGCGGCTGATCATCCGGCTCGAATGATCAAGGAATGACCGGCGGTGCGGGCCCGTCGCGGTATGCCGCGACGTGGCCACGCCGGACACCGACGCGATCTTTCGGGCGGCAGGCGTTCGAACCTTGCCCCAAAGGGGTGGGGTCGGCGCGGGGAGGTAGACTTGAACGTGTCTGGCCGGACGATCGACCGGGCATGCCCTGAGCGAACCTGCGTGGGCTGCCGGGAGCGAGCGGCCAAGAACGATCTGTTGCGCATCGTGGTGGCCGGAGAACAATGTGTTCCCGATCAACGCGGTACGCTGCCCGGCCGGGGTGCGTATCTGCACCCCGCCTTGATCTGTCTCGATCTGGCGGTCCGCCGCCGGGCGTTCCCCCGGGCCTTCCGGGTCCAGGGACCGCTCGACAGCGCGGAGCTGCGCCGGGTTGTCGAGGCGATCACAGTGCAGGCAGCACTGTAGGAAGAAGTACGGCACGGGACCCCGTGCGGTTCAGGTACCTCGCGAGTTGGAAGTAGGTCGAGATTGCGATGAGCACTCGATGAGTACGCGATGAGTACGCCCATGAAGTAGCGACGGTCCGGCGGTAACCCGGACCTAAAAGGAGCGAAGTGGCTAAGGTCCGGGTATACGAACTCGCCAAGGAGTTCGGCGTGGAGAGCAAGGTCGTCATGGCCAAGCTCCAAGAACTCGGTGAATTCGTCCGTTCGGCGTCGTCGACGATCGAGGCGCCGGTCGTACGCAAACTTACTGACGCTTTGCAGGGTCCCGGCGGCAACGCCGGCAAGACCGCTGCCAAGCCCGGGGCGCCCCGCAAGGCGACCCCCGCAAGGCCCGCAGCGCCCTCTCCGGCGCAGGCGGCACGTCCCGCTGCCCCCAAGCCCGGTGTCCCGGCCCCCAAGCCGGCCGTCGCCGAGGCCCCCAGGAGCACCCCTTCTTCTCCCGCGCCGACGCCCGGCCCGCGTCCGGCCCCGCGCCCCGCGGCTGCCGCGCCGAAGCCGGCGCCCGCCGCACCGGCGGCCCCGGAGTTCACCGCGCCCCCGTCGGCCCCGGCCGCCGGTCCCCGGCCCGGTGCCACCCCCGGCCCGCGTCCGTCCAACCGCCCGACGGGCGGCCAGGGCGACCAGCGCCAGGGAGAGCGGCAGAGCGATCAGCGTCAGGGTGACCAGCGTCAGGGCGGTCGCTCCGGCGGCGCGCGCCCCGGCCAGGCCCCGCGTCCCGGTGCCCGCCCCGCGGGCCCGCGTCCGGGCAACAACCCCTTCACCTCGGGTGGCTCCACCGGAATGGCGCGCCCGCAGGCGCCCCGTCCCGGCGGCGCCCCGCGTCCCGGCGGCCCCGGTGCCCCCGGTGGCGCTCCGCGCCCGCAGGGCTCCGGTCAGGGCGGTCCCCGTCCGCAGGCCGGTCCCGGTGGCGGCAGTGGACGTCCCACCCCCGGCGGTATGCCGCGTCCGCAGGCGCCCCGCGCCGCGGGTCCCGGCGGTGGCCCCGGTGGTAACCGTCCCAACCCGGGCATGATGCCGCAGCGTCCCGCTGCCGGTCCGCGTCCCGGTGGTGGCCCCGGCGGCGGCCGTGGTCCCGGTGGCGGCGGTCGTCCCGGCGGTGCCGGTGGCGGCGGCGGTCGTCCCGGTGGCGGCGGCGGCTTCGCCGGTCGTCCCGGTGGTGGCGGCGGTGGCGGTTTCGCCGGTCGCCCGGGTGGCGGCGGCGGTGGCGGCGCTCCGGGTCGTCCCGGTGGTGGCGGCGGCTTCGGTGGTGGCGGCGGTGGCCGTCCCGGCTTCGGCGGACGTCCGGGTGGTCCCGGCGGCCGTGGTGGCACACAGGGCGCGTTCGGCCGTCCCGGCGGGCCCGCCCGTCGTGGCCGTAAGTCGAAGCGGCAGAGGCGCCAGGAGTACGAGGCCATGCAGGCCCCGTCGGTAGGCGGCGTGATGCTGCCGCGCGGCCAGGGCCAGACGGTCCGGCTGTCGCGCGGTGCGTCGCTCACCGACTTCGCGGAGAAGATCAACGCCAACCCGGCGTCGCTCGTCGCCGTGATGATGAACCTCGGCGAGATGGTCACCGCCACGCAGTCCGTCTCCGACGAGACCCTTCAGGTCCTCGCCGGCGAGATGAACTACGTCGTCGAGATCGTCAGCCCCGAGGAGGAGGACCGCGAGCTGCTTGAGTCCTTCGACATCGAGTTCGGCGAGGACGAGGGCGGCGAGGAAGCCCTCGTGTCCCGTCCGCCGGTCGTGACCGTCATGGGTCACGTCGACCACGGTAAGACCAGGCTGCTGGACGCGATCCGCAAGACGAACGTCGTCGCGGGCGAGGCCGGCGGTATCACGCAGCACATCGGCGCGTACCAGGTCGCCACGGACGTCAACGGTGAAGAGCGCAAGATCACCTTCATCGACACCCCGGGTCACGAGGCGTTCACCGCCATGCGTGCCCGTGGTGCCAAGTCCACCGACATCGCGATCCTGGTGGTCGCGGCCAACGACGGTGTGATGCCCCAGACGATCGAGGCGCTGAACCACGCCAAGGCGGCCGATGTGCCGATCGTGGTCGCGGTCAACAAGATCGACGTCGAGGGCGCCGACCCGACCAAGGTGCGCGGTCAGCTCACCGAGTTCGGTCTGGTGGCCGAGGAGTACGGCGGCGACACGATGTTCGTCGACATCTCCGCCAAGCAGGGCCTGCACATCGACAGCCTGCTGGAGGCCGTGGTCCTCACCGCGGATGCCTCGCTCGACCTCCGGGCCAACCCGGAACAGGACGCGCAGGGTATCGCCATCGAGGCCCACCTCGACCGCGGTCGCGGCGCCGTCGCCACCGTGCTCGTCCAGCGCGGCACGCTGCGCGTCGGTGACACGATGGTCGCCGGTGACGCGTACGGCCGAGTCCGGGCGATGCTCGACGACAACGGCAACAACGTCGAGGAAGCGGCGCCGTCGACGCCGGTCCTGGTCCTGGGTCTCACCAACGTCCCCGGCGCCGGCGACAACTTCCTCGTGGTCGACGAGGACCGCACCGCCCGGCAGATCGCCGAGAAGCGCGCCGCTCGTGAGCGGAACGCGGCCTTCGCCCGCAGGGGCGTCCGGTTCTCCCTGGAGAACCTGGACGAGGCCCTCAAGGCCGGTCTGGTGCAGGAACTCAACCTCATCATCAAGGGCGACGCGTCCGGTTCGGTCGAGGCCCTGGAGTCCTCGCTGCTCCAGCTCGACGTCGGCGACGAGGTCGACATCCGGGTTCTGCACCGCGGTGTGGGTGCGGTCACCGAGTCGGACATCGACCTGGCCATGGGCTCCGACGCCATCGTGATCGGCTTCAACGTGCGCGCCGCCGGGCGTGCCGCGCAGATGGCCGAGCGCGAAGGCGTGGACGTCCGGTACTACTCGGTCATCTACCAGGCGATCGAGGAGATCGAGTCCGCCCTCAAGGGCATGCTCAAGCCGGAGTACGAAGAGGTCGAGCTCGGTACGGCGGAGATCCGCGAGGTCTTCCGCTCGTCCAAGCTGGGCAACATCGCGGGTGTTCTCATCCGCTCCGGCGAGGTCAAGCGGAACACCAAGGCCCGGCTCGTCCGCGATGGCAAGGTCATCGCGGAGGACCTCAACATCCAGGGTCTGCGCCGCTTCAAGGACGACGTCACCGAGATCCGCGAAGGCTTCGAGGGCGGTATCAACCTCGGAAACTTCAACGACATCAAGATCGACGACGTCATCGCGACGTACGAGATGCGCGAGAAGCCGCGCGGCTGACGCGCGACAACCGGTCCGGGGCCGGTCGACGGGACGCATATTCCGTCGATCGGCCCCGGCCGTTCCGTGTACGGTTCTTGTGCCCCTGCCAAGCGCTGGCAGGGCATCTGAACCCGTACCGGCGGGGATCCGGAAACGCATGTATGTGGGGACACTGTCCTTCGATCTGCTCCTCGGCGACGTACGGTCGTTGAAGGAGAAACGCTCCGTCGTCCGGCCCATCGTCGCCGAGCTCCAGCGGAAATTCGCGGTGAGCGTGGCGGAGACCGGCGACCAGGACCTCCATCGCAGGGCCGAGATCGGTCTCGCGGTGGTGTCCGGGGACTGGGCGCACCTCACGGACGTGCTGGACCGGTGCGAGCGCATGGTCGCCGGCCACCCCGAGGTGGAGCTGCTGTCGGTACGACGGCGGCTGCACGGCGATGAAGACTGACCAGTACACCAGAAAACCCAGAAGGAAGAGTGACGGACCGGTGACCGACAACGCGCGGGCCCGCAAGCTGGCCGATCGCATCCAGGTCGTGGTCGCGGAGACCCTGGACCGCCGTATCAAGGACCCGCGACTGGGCTTCGTGACCATCACGGACGCCCGTGTCACCGGCGACCTGCGGGAGGCCACGGTCTTCTACACGGTCTACGGCGACGACGAGGAGCGCGCGGCCTCCGCGGCGGCCCTGGAGAGCGCCAAGGGCGTCCTCCGCTCCGAGGTGGGCCGTCAGACGGGTGTGCGCTTCACGCCGACGCTGGCGTTCGTGCCCGACGCCCTGCCGGACAACGCCCGCACCATCGAGGACCTGCTCGACAAGGCGCGCGCCAAGGACGCGGAGGTACGGGAGGTGTCGACCGGCAAGACCTATGCCGCCGGGGCCGACCCGTACCGCAAGGACGACGAGGACGACACCGACGACACGGACGGCGCCGCCGCGGAATGACTCAGCAGAACACGACGCCCGACGGGCTTGTCATCGTGGACAAGCCGTCGGGCTTCACTTCGCATGACGTCGTCGCCAAGATGCGCGGGATCGCCAGAACCCGCCGCGTCGGCCACGCCGGCACCCTCGACCCCATGGCGACGGGCGTCCTCGTCCTCGGCGTGGAGCGGGCCACGAAGCTCCTCGGACATCTCGCGCTGACCGAGAAGGAGTACCTCGGCACGATCCGGCTGGGGCAGAACACCGTCACCGACGACGCGGAAGGGGAGATCACCTCCTCCACCGACGCCTCCGCGGTGAAGCGCGACGCCATCGACGCCGGGATCGCGGCGCTGACCGGCGCCCTCATGCAGGTGCCGTCCAAGGTCAGCGCCATCAAGATCGACGGCAAGCGGTCGTACGCGCGCGTACGCGGCGGCGAGGAGTTCGAGATCCCGGCCCGCCCGGTGACCGTCTCCTCGTTCCGTCTCTACGACGTCCGCGAGGCGGTCGCGGAGGACGGCACTCCGGTCCTCGACCTGGTCGTCTCCGTCGTCTGCTCCTCCGGTACGTATATCCGGGCACTCGCCCGCGACCTCGGCGCCGGCCTCGGGGTCGGCGGCCATCTCACCGCGCTGCGCAGGACCCGGGTGGGTCCCTACGCACTGGACGCGGCGAAGACGCTCGACCAGCTCCAGGAGGAGCTGACCGTCATGCCGGTCGCGGAGGCCGCCGCCGCGGCGTTCGCGCGCTGGGACGTGGACGAGAAGCGGGCCAAGCTGTTGCTCAACGGCGTACGGCTGGACATGCCCTCGTACGCGACGGGCCCGGTGGCCGTGTTCGACCCCCAGGGGCGCTTCGTGGCGCTGGTCGAGGAGCAGAACGGCAAGGCCAAGAGCCTCGCGGTCTTCGGCTGACCCCCCACCGTGGGGCGGACAGGCACGCCCGCCCCACGGTCCCCCTCCCACCGGTGTCTGTCCACCCCACGCCCGCCACTCACCCCACCGGCAGGGCGCTCGGAGTGCACCACCGGTGTACGAGGGGCGTGTTCGGCATGGCAGTCTTAGAGCTGCGTAATCGGTAATGACGTACACAGTTTCGGGCGAGGAGCGGTCACAGTGCAGCGCTGGCGTGGCTTGGAGGACATTCCCCAGGACTGGGGGCGCAGCGTCGTCACCATCGGCTCCTACGACGGGGTGCACCGCGGTCACCAGCTGATCATCGGACGGGCCGTGGAACGGGCGCGCGAGCTGGGGGTGCCGTCGGTCGTCGTGACCTTCGACCCGCACCCCAGCGAGGTCGTACGCCCCGGCAGCCACCCGCCCCTGCTCGCGCCCCACCACCGGCGCGCCGAGCTGATGGGCGACCTGGGGGTGGACGCGCTGCTGATCCTCCCCTTCACCGTCGAGTTCTCCAAGCTGTCGCCCGCCGACTTCATCGTGAAGGTCCTGGTCGACAAGTTGCACGCCCGGGCGGTCATCGAAGGCCCGAACTTCCGCTTCGGTCACAAGGCCGCCGGAAATGTCGCCGTCCTCGCCGATCTGGGGGTGACCTACGACTACGAGGTCGAGGTCGTCGATCTCTACGTCACCGGCGAGGCGGGCGGCGGCGAGCCCTTCTCGTCGACCCTCACCCGCAAGCTGGTCGCCGAGGGCGACGTCGCGGGCGCGGCGGAGATCCTGGGCCGTCCGCACCGGGTGGAGGGCGTGGTCGTACGCGGTGCGCAGCGCGGACGCGAACTCGGCTTCCCGACGGCGAACGTGGAGACCCTGCCGCATACCGCGATCCCGGCGGACGGGGTCTACGCGGGCTGGCTGACGGCGGACGGGGAACGGATGCCGGCGGCGATCTCGGTGGGCACGAACCCGCAGTTCGAGGGCACGGAGCGGACGGTCGAGGCGTATGCGATCGACCGTGTGGGGCTGGATCTGTATGGGCTGCATGTGACCGTGGACTTCTTCTCGTATGTGCGGGGGCAGCGGAAGTTCGAGTCGATCGAGGCGCTGCTGGAAGCGATCAGGGATGACGTGAAGAAGTCGCGCGCGCTGCTGGACATGTAGCCGGGGTGCGTCTCGGCCGGGCCCGGTGGTCGGGCGCGGGTGCCGGGGCCCCCGGGCCCCGGGCCGGCCGTACGAGACAGCGACCGAGAACCCGCGGCCCTACCGACCCGCTCCCACCCAGTGGCACGCCACCTGCGTAGCCGCCCCGCCTCTCAGCACCGGCAGCTCCGCCGTCCGGCATCTCTCCGCCACCCCCGCTCTCTCCGCCTCCCCCGACGCCAGCACCTGGCACCGCGCGTGGAAGCGGCAGCCCGCCGGGATACGGGACGGGTCCGGGGGCTCGCCCGTGAGGATGACCGGGGGGCCGTCCGACTCCGGGAGGACCGACAACAGCGCCCGCGTGTAAGGGTGCTGAGGGTCCGTCAGTACGTCCTCGACCGGTCCCGTCTCCACGATCCGGCCCAGGTACATCACCGCCACCCGGTCCGCGATGTTCCACGCGAGACCCAGGTCATGCGTCACGACCAGTGCGGAGAGGCCGAGTTCGTCGCGCAGGGACAGCAGGAGCGCCAGGATCTCGCCCCGTACGGACGCGTCCAAGGACGCCACCGGCTCGTCCGCGACGATCAGTTCGGGCTTCAGAACCAGCGCGCCCGCGATGACGACGCGCTGGCGCTGGCCCCCGGACAGCTCGTGCGGGTAGCGCAGGAAGAAGCGCTCGGGCGGGCGCAGACCGGCGCGGGACAGCGCCTCGGCGACGGCTTCGCGTTCATCGCCGCGGTAGCCGTGGATCCGGAGCCCCTCCGCCACCGCGTCGTACACCGTATGGCGCGGATTGAGGGAGCCGCTCGGATCCTGGAGTACCAGTTGGACCCGCTTGCGGTACGCCTTGAGGGTGCGGGCGCCGTACCCCAGCGGTTCCCCGGCGAAGCTGACCCCGCCGCCGGTGGGCGGTACCAGATCGAGGAGTGCGCGGGCCAGCGTGGTCTTGCCGCAGCCGGACTCGCCGACCAGGGCGACGATCTCCCCGGGGCCGATGTCAAGGTCGACACCGTCGACGGCGCGGGCGGGCGGTGCGCCGCGCCGGCCCGGGAAGGTGACGTTCAGTCCGGTGGCCGAGAGCAGGGGCGCGCTGGTCAAGGGTGGCTCCTGAGGGGTGGTCGCGGGCGCCGTCATGGACGTACCTCCGCGGGTGCTGTCGAGCCCACCCGTACGCAGGCCGCGCGCCGACCGGGACCGGCGTCCCGTAGCTCTTGGTCGTCGCTCGCGCAGGAGTCCAGCGCGACCGGGCAGCGCGGATGGAACGTACAGCCGGCCGGCAGCGCCGACGGGTCCGGCGGGTCGCCGGGCAGCCCGCGCGGGGCGCGCCGGGACGCGAGGTCGCCGATGCGGGGGAAGGCGGCGGAGAGCGCGCGGCCGTACGGGTGCTCGGCCGCGTCGTACACCGTACGCGCCGGGCCCTCCTCGACGATCCTGCCCGCGTACATCACGGCGAGCCGGTCGCAGGTGTCCGAGAGGACCGCCAGGTCATGGCTGATCATCAGCAGGCTGATGCCCTGGTCCGCGACGAGTTGTTCGATCAGCCGCAGGATCTGCGCCTGGATCATCACATCGAGCGCGGTGGTCGGCTCGTCCGCGACGATGAGCCGCGGATCGCAGGCGAGCGCCATCGCGATCATCACGCGCTGGCGCTGGCCGCCGGAGAGTTCATGCGGGTAGGCGTCCGCGCGGGCGGCCGGCAGCCCGACCTGTTCCAGCAGTTCGCCGGTGCGCGAGCGGGCCGCGGCGGGGGTCGTGCGCCGGTGCAGCAGTACCGGCTCCGCGATCTGGTCCCCGATCCGGTGCACCGCGTTGAGCGAGTGCATCGCGCCCTGGAAGACGATCGACGCCCCCGCCCACCGAACCGCGCGCAGCCGCCCCCACCTCATGGTGAGGACGTCCTCGCCGTCGAGCAGGATCTCCCCGGACAGCCGCGCGGTGGCGGGCAGCAGCCGGAGCAGCGCGAGTGCGAGGGTGGACTTGCCGCACCCCGACTCCCCGGCGATGCCCAGCTTGCGGCCGGACTCGACGGTGAGGTCGACACCCCGTACCGCGGGCACAGCGGTGGGACCGGAGCCGTAGGTCACCTGGAGGTCCTTGATCTCAAGCAGCGTCGTGCCGGTCAACGGGACACCCCCAGCTTCGGGTTGAGTACGGTCTCGATCGCCCGGCCGCAGAGTGTGAAGGCGAGCGCGACGAACGCGATGGCGATACCTGGCGGCGCCAGATACCACCAGTGCCCCGAGGAGACCGCGCCCGCCTCGCGCGCGTCCTGGAGCATGCCGCCCCAGGAGATGATGAGGGGATCGCCGAGGCCCAGGAAGGCGAGCGTCGCCTCGGTCAGGATGGCGCTGGAGATGCCGAGGGTGGTCTGGGCGAGTACCAGGGGCATGACGTTGGGCAGCACATGGCGCGTCATGATGTGGCCGTGCCCGCCGCCGAGCGCACGGGCGCGCTCGATGTACGGACGGGACTCGACGGCGATGGTCTGGGCCCGTACCAGCCGTGCCGTCGTCGGCCAGCTGGTGACACCGATCGCGAGGATCACCGTCCAGATGGACCGTGACATGACCGTCGCGAGGACGATCGCCAGCACGAGCGCCGGCATCACCAGGAACCAGTCGGTGATCCGCATGACCACCGTCGCGAACCAGCCGCCGTAGTGCCCGGCGATGACCCCGACGAGTGTGCCGATGGCCACCGACAGCGCGGCGGCCAGCAGCCCCACGGTCAGCGAGATCCGGGTGCCCCAGATGAGCAGACCGAGCAGCGAGCGCCCGAACTGGTCCGTGCCGAGCGGGAATTCACCGCTCGGCTTCTCCAGGGCCGTACCGGGCGCGTTGGTCACACTCCGCACATCGCCGCCGACGAGCAGCGGTGCGAAGAGGGCGATCAACGCGATGAACGCGAGCCCGGCGAGCCCGAGAAGTCCGGCGCGGTGTGTCCGGTACTCCTTCCAGAAGCGGGTCACCGAGCCGCGTCGGCGGGCCCGGGCGAGCGAGGAGGCCGACGGCGACGAGGGTCCCGCGGCGGCCGGCGGGGTCTTCTCCAGGGTCATCGGCCCACCCGGGGATCGAGGAGCGGATAGAGCAGATCGGCGAGGAGGTTCATCAGGATCATCGCCCCGGCGAAGACGACGAACAGCCCCTGGACGAGGGGCAGATCGGGCACGCGCAGCGCCTGGTAGAAGAGTCCGCCGAGACCGGGCCAGGAGAAGACCGTCTCGACCAGGATCGAACCCGCCGCCACATGGCCCAGATTGATGAAGACCATGGTGACGGTGGGCAGCAGGGCGTTCGGCACCGCGTGCCGGCGTCGTACGAGATCGTCCCGCAGCCCCTTCGCCCGCGCCGTCGTCAGATAGTCGCCGCCCATCTCGTCCAGCAGGGAGGACCGCATGACGAGCAGCGTCTGCGCGTAGCCGACCGCGACCAGGGTGGCCACCGGCAGCACCATGTGGTGGGCCACGTCGAGGACGTAACCGAAGCCGGACGAGTCACCCGACTGCATGCCGCCGGTCGGGAACATGCCGGGGAGCGGGCCGATGCCCACCGAGAAGACGATGATCAGCAGCAGCCCGAGCCAGAAGGACGGAACGGACCAGAGCGTCAGCGCCACACCGGTGTTGAGGCGGTCGCTCAGACTGCCGTTGCGCCAGGCGGAGCGGGTGCCGAGCCAGAGCCCGAGCGCCGAGTAGATCACCACGGCGACACCCGTGAGCAGCAGTGTCGCGGGCAGCTTCTCGGCGATCAGCTCACCGACCGGTGCGTGGAACTGGTACGAGGTGCCGAGATCGCCGGTCAGCGCCCGGCCGCAGTAGTCGGTGAACTGCTGCCACAGCGGCAGATCGAGCCCGAACTGCTTGCGCAGGGTGGCCAGTTGCTCGGCGGAGGTCGGTACGCCATGGGTCATGGCCTTGACCGGGTCACCGGGGATGATCCGGAAGAGGAAGAAGCTGGTGACGAGGACGGCGAGCAACGAGACGACGGCGCCGCCCAGCTTGCCCGCCACATAGAGCGGATACGCGGTCCTGGTGCCTGAGGCGGTGGGGGCGGAGCCGGACGGCCCGGTCTTCACCGGGCCGTCGACGGCGTCCCGCACCACACCCGGGGTGCTTGCGGTGCTCATCGGTCATTCACGGTCTTCCGCGGTGGAACGGCGTCGCATCGCGACGACGAGACCGAGAGCGACGACGACCACCACGGCCGCCCCGATCCCGATCACCACACCGGTCGAGGAAGAGCCGCCGGAACCGCCGCCGTCATCGGCCGGCACCGCGGACCACCAACTCCAGTAGCCGTCCTGGCCCCAGATATTGCCGGCGGCCTCCGGCATCGTCGTGATCGACTTGATCTGGTCGGTACGGTACGCCTCGACCGCGTTCGGATAGGCCATGACATTCATATACCCGGTGTCGTACAGCCACGATTCCATCTGCTTGACGAGTTCCGCCCGCTTGGCGGGGTCGTACTCCGCCGACTGCCGCGCGTACAGGTCGTCGTACCGCTTGTCGCAGATGAAGTTGTCCGTCGCGCCGCTGTCCTTGGGCGTGGCGGGGAGCGCCCCGCACGTGTGAATGGAGAGGACGAAGTCGGGATCGGGGTTGACCGACCAGCCGTCGAACGCCAGGTCGTAGTCGCCCGCGAGCCAGGGGTCGGAGACATTGTCGAGACAGTCGACCTTCAGCCCGATACCGAGCTGTCCCCACCACTCCTGGAGATACTTGCCGATGGCCTTGTCGTTCGGGTCCGTGGCATGGCAGAGGATCCGGAAGTCGAGGGGCTTGCCGTCCTTGCCCACGCGCTTGCCCGCGCCGTTCTTCCGGTAGCCGGCCGCGTCGAGGGTCCTGGCCGCGGCGGCGGGGTCGTACGCGATCGTCTGGTCGGCCGAGGGCTCCCAGAAGTACGCGCTGAAGCGCGGCGGGATATAGCCCTTGCCCTCTATGGCGTGCCCCTGGAAGACCTTGTCGATGACGGTCTTGCGGTCGACCGCCTGGAACAGCGCCTTGCGGACCGCCGGGTCGAGCAGCGCGGCATGCCCGTTGCCGAACTTCGCGCCGTCCTTCGAGCGCGCACCGGGGTTGGTGGCGAGCGCGTAGAAACGGCGCCCCGGCGCGTCATTGACCTTGATGTTGTCGGCGCTCTTCAGCGCCGCGGCCTGCGCGGGGGTGAGACCGGCGGTGAAGGACACCTCTCCCTTCTGGAGCGCCGCGACGGCAGCGTCCCCGTCCTTGTAGTACTTGAGGACCAGCTCGTCGAACTTGGGCGCACCACGCCAGAAGTCCTTGTTCGGCTTGAGCTTGATGTACTGGTCGACCTTGAAGTCCGTGATGACGAAAGGCCCGTTGCCGACGATGGGGAACCGCTTGTCGTTGTTGAACGTGGAGAAGTCGCCGACCTTCTCCCAGATGTGCTTGGGCACGATCGGCACATCGAGCGCCGTCATGGTGGCCTGAGGCTTGTTCAGCTCGACGACGAGCGTCTCCGGGTCGGGAGCGGTGACCTTCTTGAAGTTGGAGGTGAAGCTGCCATTGGCGGTGGCCGCGTTCTCGTCCGTCATCATCTTGTTGAACGTCCAGGCGGCGTCCTCGGCGGTCGCCCGGGCGCCGTCGGACCACTTCGAGTCCTTGCGGATGGTGAACGTCCACGTCAGCTTGTCCGCGGAGGTTTTCCAGGCGGTGGCGAAGCCGGGGACCGTGTGCGCGTCCTTGGGGTCGTAGTTGGTCAGATACTCATAGGCCAGCCGGTGGACGCTGGTACTGACCAGTGACTGCGCCAGGAACGGGCTGAGGGAGTCGATACTCTGGCTGACCGCGACCGTGAGGACCTTCTTGCCGTCGGCGGCCTGGGCCTGCTGGGGCGCCGGGAGCAGCGGGTTGAGGGGGATCACGGTCCCGGCCACGAGCGCGGCGGAGGCGGCACCGGAGGCCAGGAGCAGACGGAGACGGGGGCGTTGCCGGACGGGCTGCCGGGCAGTCCGCCGGGCGGGCCGCCGTGGCGTGCGCGGGAAGACTCTTTCGACCATGGGACGGTGACCTCGTGTTATCACTCGCACGGAGAAGCCGGGTTGACGCTGATTCGCCAGCTGGTGAAGCGAAGGTTTATCAGCGGCTGTCCGGCTGAGTCAACGGCCGCTCACACCCCGTGTGGTCTGCGGGAATACGGCGAGGGGCCGCACCGTGAAGACGGTGCGGCCCCTCATTGGTCTCTACCTCTGTTGCCTTACTGCTGAGGCGCTGGCGGTGCTGGTGGGGGCTGCTGCTGCGGCCGGCCACCGGGCGGGACGGGCCCCTGCAAGTCCGGCCGGCCGGGCTGGTCGGGGTGACCGGGCTGATGGGGCTGGCCGGGCAGGGCGGGCTGGTCGGGGTGCCCCTGCGGCGGCGCGGCGGGGGAGGGCTGCTGCTGTTGCCAGCCCTGCTGAACGCCGGGTCCCGGGTGCTGCTGGGGCGGGTACGGGTACGGCGGCTGCTGATGCGGATGCTGCGGCTGCGGCTGCTGATACGGGTAGTGCTGTGGGTGCTGCGGCTGCTGTGGGTGCTGCTGGGGCGCGTACGGCTGGCCCTGCATCGGCTGGCCGTACGGGGGTTGACCCTGCGTCGGCTGCTGTCCGGGACCCGGCATCGGCGGGGCGAGGTGCGGCGGCGGCTGCCCGTCCGCGGTCCACAGCCCCTGCGCCTGCTGGGCCCGTACGAAGTCCTCCGCGACCATCGCGGAGAGATTGAAGTACGCCTCACGCGTCTTGGGGCGCATCATGTCGAGGTCCACCTCGGCACCGGCCGCCAGATGTTCGTCGAAGGGCACCACGATCACCCCGCGGCAGCGGGTCTCGAAGTGCTGCACGATGTCATCGACCTTGATCATCTTGCCGGTCTCGCGGACCCCGGAGATCACCGTGAGGGAGCGCTGCACCAGTTCCGCGTAGCCGTGCGCGGACAGCCAGTCGAGCGTGGTCGACGCGCTGCTCGCGCCGTCGACGGACGGGGTCGAGATGATGATCAGCTGGTCGGCCAGATCCAGCACCCCGCGCATCGCGCTGTAGAGCAGACCGGTGCCCGAGTCCGTGAGGATGATCGGGTACTGCTTGCCCAGGACCTCGATCGCGCGCCGGTAGTCCTCGTCGTTGAACGCCGTGGAGACGGCCGGGTCGACGTCGTTGGCGATGATCTCCAGACCGGAGGACGCCTGCGAGGTGAACCTGCGGATGTCCATATAGCTGTGCAGATGCGGGATCGCCTGGACCAGGTCACGGATGGTCGCGCCCGTCTCCCGCCGTACACGGCGGCCGAGCGTACCGGCGTCCGGGTTGGCGTCGATCGCCAGGATCTTGTCCTGCCGCTCGGTGGCCAGGGTGGAGCCCAGCGCGGTGGTCGTCGTGGTCTTGCCGACACCGCCCTTGAGGCTGATGACCGCGATCCGGTAGCAGGAGAGCACCGGCGTACGGATCAGTTCGAGCTTGCGCAGCCGCTCCGCCTCCGCGGCTTTCCCGCCGATCTTGAACCGCGAACCACCGGACGGGTTGCGGCTGCTCTTCGCCTTCGGCTTGGTGTTGCGCAGCAGCCGGTCGGAGGAGAGCTCCACGGCGGCCGTGTAGCCGAGCGGAGCGCCGGGCACGGACCGCTCGCGGTGGTCGTGCGAGACGGCGGAGGGCCAGGCGGCGCCGGTACGGGGATCCACCGGCGGGGTCCCGGGCGCGGGCTGCTGGTGTGGTTGCGGCTGGGCCTGATGGGGCTGAGGGGTGTGCGGGGCCTGCTGTGGCTGCTGTGCCTGCTGGGCAGGGAGGTTCGGGTTGGCCGGTACGGGCAGCTGGGACGCCTGCGGAGGGAGCGGCGCGGCGGCGCCGGCGCCCGGCTGACCGGGATGTGCCTGCTGACCGGGGAATCCGGGTTGGCCCGGCTGTCCTGGCTGTCCCGGCCGGCCTTGTTGGGGGAAGCCGTAACCGCCCGGCGCTCCCTGCTGGCCCTGGTGCGGGAAGCCGTACCCGCCTTGCGGGGCGGGCTGGTACGGGCCTGGCTGCCCCTGCTGGTGCGGGAAGCCGTAACCGGCCGGTGGGACAGGGGCGTCGGGACCGGGCACGGCGGGCGGCGATCCGGCGGGGTGTCCGGGCTGGCCGGGGTGGACCGGCTGACCGGGGTGTGCCTGCTGACCGGGGTGTCCCTGCTGTGTGGGCTGCGGCTGCTGGCCGGGGTGTGCCTGGTGGGGGAAGCCGTATCCGCTCTGCGGCGGCGGTCCTGGCCAGGCGTTCGGAGCCTGCGCGGGGTTCTGCGGCTGCGGCTGCGGCTCGGGCTGTGGCAGGGGCTGCAGGGGCTCGGGCTGCGGTTGTGCTTGCGGCTGTGCCTGCGCCGGGGCCTGTACGGGCCACTGCGGCGCGGCCGTCGGCGCGGCCGGCTGGTACGCGGGCGGCAGCGGAGGCAGTCCGTGGCTCGGCGCGGCGGCCGGCTGCGGGGCCCAGGGCTGGGCCGGCGCGGGGGCCGGGGGAGCGTCCTGGGGCTCGTCGGTTGGTGCGGCTGCCTGGGGAGCGGCGTCCGCGATCTCGTCCACGGGCGCGGAAGCGGCCGGTGCGTCGGCGTCGGCGTCAGCGGTCTCGCCGCCGTCGCGCTCGTCGTCCGGGCGCCGACGGGGGTCCTCGACCTCTTCCGGAGCCTCGGGCTCCGCCGAAGTACGAGGTTCCGCGACCGGGTCGGCCGAGGACGTCGGTACGTCCGGCGCTTCGGCTCCCTCCGTACCGTCGGCAATCACCGCGGGCGCGGGCGCGGGCTCGGCGTCGGGTTTGGCCTCGGGTTCGGTCGCGCCCTCGGCCTCGGCGCTGTCCGGTCCCTCGGAGGCACCGGATTCGGGGCTCTGCTCTGCCCTGTCCTTCGCCGCTTCCCGCTCGGCGATCTCCCGCTTGAGGGACGCCGGGGAGAACCGCATGGTCGACCCGCTCTCGATATCACCGCCGCCGAACGGCTCCGGCGCGGCGGGAGCGGGCTCCGAACCCGAAGTCGAAGCTGAAGCCGAAGTCGAAGCCGAAGGCGGGGCAGCGGCCGGTGCCGGGGCCGGTGCCGGGGCCGGTGCCGGGAAGGCAGCCGCGCCCTGGGCCGGACCAGGCCCTGGCGCGGGCTCCGGCGGCGGCAGCTGTACGGGCGTCTGCGTCGGGGGCACCGGCGGTTGCGCCGGAGCCCAGTTGGGCTCGAAGCCACTGCCCGAGGGCAGCCCCGGTACGGCGACGGGCGCGCCGTCGGGCGGCGGAGGAGGGGTCGTGAACGACGCGGGTGGCGGTGTACTCGCCGCGCCACCACCGGACGTGTCCCCCGGCGCGTTCTGCGTATACCAGGCCGGCGGGGTGTAGTCGATGGTGAACTCACCCGTCATCTCGGGCTCCACGTCGGACTGATCGTCCGCGGCAGGCCGGTTCCAGCCTCCGCGGATCTCGTCCCGATCGCCCTTCACTTTGCCTCCTGGTGTGGTCGAGCACCCTTGTGCCGTGGTGGGTTGGGGCGACCGAATCTGTACGTCCGGTCCACCCGGCTCTTCCCCTTACGACGCGGTCGGCCTGTCCACAAGTCCAACGCTGCCGCGCCCACACCCACCCTAATCGTCAACGGCGCCGACACGTCAGGCCGGACCGGTCGGCCAACGGCCTTCCCGTACAACACGTACCGCCCCTCAGTTGCCCACAAGTGAACAGCCCAGGGCGGAGAGTGAACGGGACGCACGGTCAAATCCGTATATCTCCGTACGAGAATCCGGCGAAATCCGCACCCGCCGGGCCCAGCTGCTGCCCACGGCCCGGTCCCGGCCGTCCCGGTGTGCGCTGCCCAACAATCCGGTCTCGGTGTCGATGCCCCGCGCCCGGCGACACACGAAGCGGGAACAGGAATCCGGAACAGGAATCCGGGAGAAGAACGTGGAACGCGCGTCCGGTATATGCAGGGGGCGCGCTCCATCCGAAGCGCGCCCCCTAGGGATACGTCTTGTGCCCCCGCGGCCCCTGTGGCTACCGCGGCCTCAGCCGTAGCTGCCCCAGCCGTGGCCGCCTCAGTGGTCTCACCGGCCTCAGCGCAGATCGAACTCGCCGTCACGCGCGCCGAGTACGAACGCCCGCCACTCCGCCTCGGTGTAGCGCAGCACGGTCTCCGGGTCGATGGACGACCGCATCGCGACGGCTCCCTCGGGCAGATAAGCGATCTCGACCCGTTCCTCGTCCGCGCTCGTGCCGGGGGCGCCGATCCACTCGACACCCGAGATGTCGAGGGCGTACAGCTCTTCCTTCTCCTGTGCGCTCCCCATCAGTCAAGCTTCCCTTCGGTAACGGCCGACGTCACTTCGGACATCTTAGGACAGCGCGCTCAACCCGACGGGGCGCTCCGGTAAGTTCGACGCCTGTTCGCGCAGTGCGCACACCACGTGAAGATCCGGTGTCGGATCCGGTCCCGGAATCAGTCCATCCGGCGTGCGACACCGAGCAGTCCGGTCTCGGCGTCCGTGGCGCCCGTCATCACCCAGTGGCGCTCACGCCCGGCACACCAGAGCGTCACACCGTCCGCCAGTGTGGGCAGGGCATCGCACTCGACACGGGACAGCCCCAGGATCCTGCCGATCTGCTCCGCCTCCTGCGGCGACACCCGCTGGACACCCACCAACGTGGCCGCCCGCATCAACCGGGGCGCGACCGGGCTCAGATACGGCAGGAGCGTCAGCACCGACTGCCACGGCGATGACACCACACGCCCTCGCGGCGGACGCATCCCGCAGTCCCGGATCACCACGACCGGGCTGCCCACCGTCGCTCCCATCGGCGGGACCCGACCGACCTCATGGAGTGTGATGCAGTCCAGTCCCGCGCCCGCGGCCTGTGCCAGCCGGGTCCACGCCTGGGCGCGCCCGGTCTCGACCGCCACCCGCGCGCCGGTGCCCGCCGCGCGCAGCGCCAGCACCTGCGCCGTCCACAGCCCGCCGATCAGCAGCACGTCGTACGGCGTCGAACGGTGGAACCCCACCAACTGAGGGCGGCCCTCGGCGTCGTCACCCATCACCACACCGTCGTCCCCGACGGGCAGCGACAGCGCGCCCAGATCCTCGATGGGCAGTGTGTGTCCCGCGTGGCGGGGGCCGTGCAGCCCCCGCAGTCCACGCGCCGTTCCACTTCCGGCACTCATCGCGCACCTCCCAGGGGCAGTGTCGCGAGCACGCCGGGCAGCTGTTCGCGGTCCAGCCGTACGAGACCGACCTTCGCCGCCCGCGCCGCCTGCTCCAACGAGCGCCGTACCCGCACCAGTCCGGTGTCCGTGCCGCCGGTGATCCGCACATGACCGGACATGGTCATCGAGCCGCGGTGCGAACCGGGCCGCAGGGTGAGGCTGAAGGTCGTCGCGTACGCAGGCGCCGCGGTCAGCAGCGCCGCCAGCTTGGGGAGCGGGGTCGCGGCCCGCCCCAACTCGGGCCAGCGGGCCACCGCATACGTGGTGTGCCAGCGGTTGTCGCACCGCCACACGCGCGGCGTCTCGGCCGTACGCCGACGGGGCGCGGCCTCCGGCCGGCCCGCGCGGGCGGACAGCGCGGGACTCGCGCACGCCGAGGTCGCCATGGTGGAGTTCAGCTCGTCCTGGTCCAGTACCACCGCGCGGAAACCCGCTCCCGTGATCCGGCTCGCCACATGATCCGCCACCCGCACCAGGCAGCGCTGGGCGCCCTCGACCCCGCCGCCACGCGCCTCCACGGCCTCCCGGCACAACTCCGGATCCAGCTTCACCGCCACCCAGCTGAGCCGCAGCGCGGGCGCTCCGGTCCGGTCCTGGAGCGGGGCGTACGAGAGCCGGGCCACCGACTGCTCGGGAAGATGCGGCGCCGGCGCGGCCCGTACCTGCTGCACCAACTGCACGGACTCCAGCACGATGTCGTCGACCTCAAGGGCATCGCCCAGGAGGGAGAGCGGGAGCGAGCGCGCGCCGAAGACCGGGCGCAGCGCGTCGCTGCTCGCCTCGACCCGTACCACCGCCGTCAGGAACGTGCCGTCACCGAGCATGCCGACCGTACGGCGGTCCCGGTCGACATAGGTGAACGGACGGAATCCCGGCACGCTCTCCGCGACCGGGACCAGCGACGGGTCGACCTCCCAGGCGCAGGGCTCCGCGGCCCGCCTGCGGGAGCGGAGGGCGAGGGCCGTGGACACCCAGTCCTGCACGGCGTGACCGCGGCGCCGGATCACCGCGAACAGCACCAGCGCGGCGGCGACGACGAGGGTGGGCACCAGCCAGAGCCCGCCGAGCGCACCGCCGATCAGGGCCAGCGCCACCGCCGCCTCGATCAGCACCAGTTGACGCAGCTGGAGGGGGCCGACGCGGCTGGTGCGCGACAGGGCCCGCGGTGTGGTGGCCGCGGGGGCCGCCGACGGAGGCGTCACCGGCCGCACATTGCTGCGTTGCCGTCGGGAATTACTCCGCGACTGGTCAGGGGGCTGTCCGGTGGTCCGCCCATTGCGCTCGCGCGTCGCCGTACCCATCGCCGCGTTGCCCCCTCGTGTCCGTAATTACCAAATTTCCTACGGGCGTTGACCGGCCGATCACCCTACCTGAGCAGTGCGACGGAAGCGCCAGCATGCATAGTAGGGGGCTGGTACGACAGCAGGCCCGCTCGGCGAGTGTGGGAGCCTGGTCGCCCGGTGGGGGAGAGGGACAGCGGACAGATGGCATCACGACGGGACGAACTCAACGCCTACACCTTCGCGAAGCGAAGGCTGATCGCGCAGTTCGTACAGCCGAGCCCGACCGGCTCCGAGGAGGGCGCGCCCCGCCCGCTGCGCGCGGTGGTGCCCGGTGCCATCGTCGGTGTGGTGGTGCTCGCGGTGTTCGGCGCCTGGGGGATGTTCAAGCCGGTGGCGCCCAAGGACTGGGCGAAACCCGAGGAGAACGTCATCATCGCCAGCAAGTCCACCACTCGCTACGTGGTGCTGAAGACCGGCGACAGGACCCAGCTCCACCCCGTTCTGAACATGTCCTCCGCCAAGCTCCTCCTCGCCCCGGACAAGGGCAAGGTCATCAACGTCGACGAGTCGGTGCTCGACAACGGCAAGATCCCGCACGGCGCCACGCTCGGCATCCCCTACGCCCCCGACCGGCTGCCCGACGCCAAGGAGGCCGGGGCCACGAAGCGCTGGGCGGTCTGCGAGCGGCCCGGCGAAGGCGGCAGGGCCATCCAGAAGGCGTCCTTCGTCTTCGCCGAACGGGAGCGGAAGAAGACCGAGGGCGCGAACCAGCTGCGAGGCGGTCAGCTGCTGTACGTGGAGGATTCGGCGACGAAGACCCGTTACGTCGTGGACGCCGAGGGCAAGGCGTACGAGGTGGAGAAGGACAACAACCTGCTGGTCAGCCAACTGGTGGGCACGGGCACCAAGCCGCAGCGGGTGTCCACCGGCTGGCTGGACACCCTGCACAAGGGGGACCGGATCACCTTCCCGGAGATCGACGGAACCCCTGGAGACGACGCCGACGCCCCCGGTGAACTGGATGCCGAGGCCAACACGGTGGGCACGGTCCTCACCGCCACCGACGGCACCAGGAACCAGCACTACCTGGTCCTGGAGGGCCGGGTCGCCCCCGTCTCGGACTTCACCGCGAAGCTGCTGCTCAACAGCAAGGACCTGATCGACGTCGGCCAGGCGGGAAAGGCGAGGCCGGTCAGCCGGGCCGCGATCCAGCCGGGAGAGGCGTTCGGGCAGGACCGGGACTGGCCCGAGAACGCTCCGGAGTCCATCAACTCGGCGAGCACCGGCGACGACAGCCGTAACACGGTGTGCAACGTGCTGCACGAGGTGGACGAGGACAACGGCACCACCACACTCAGCACTTGGGCGGGCACCGACTTCCCCGCGACGCTGCCGACCGGGTCGAGCAGTGGCTACGTCACCCCGGGATCCGGCCAGCTCTTCCGCCAGTTCAAGGGCTCGACAACGGAATCGGGCTTCGTCTTCCTGGTCACCGACACCGGACTGCGCTACGCGATGCAGTCGAACGGAGACAGCGCGACGGACGACTCCGGTATCGGCTCGTCCGGTTCGGCGGAGCAGAAGCAGGCGGCGCAGCAGGAAGCCCAGCAGGCGCAGAACCGGCTCGGGTACAAGGATGTGGATCCGGCGCCGATTCCCGCCGCGTGGTCGGCGTTCCTGCCGACCGGACCGCGTCTGTCGACGGGGGCCGCCCGTCAGCCGCAGGGCTCGTGAGGGTGACCATGCCACACACTCACACGCACACTCGGGCTTGTCGGCGCCTCTTCGCGATCTCGGCTGCCACGGCGGTCGCGCTGATCGGCCTGCCGGTGTCGCCCGCCGCCGCGGACTCGACCACTCAGTGCACGTTCCCGTCGAAGAAGTACGCGGGGCGCCCCTGGTCGCTGCAGCGCCTCCTGCTGGACGAGCTTTGGTCGCAGTCCACCGGCAAGGGGGTACGCGTCGCGGTCATCGACACCGGTGTCGACGTCAAGAACCCGCAGCTGAAGGACGCGGTGGACACCAAGAGCGGCAAGAACTTGATGGACCCCGACCTCAAGGACGACAACGGCGACAAGCTCGAACGCGGCAAAGAGGACGGCACCACGGACACGGTGGGACACGGCACCAAGATCGCGGGCATCATCGCGGCCCGGCCCGCGGCGGGCACGGGTTTCGTCGGTCTCGCGCCCGAGGCGACGATCATCCCCATCCAGCAGAACGACGCCGAGGGAAACGGCACCACCAAGACCCTCGCCGCGGCCATCGACTACGCCGTCAACCAGGCGGAAGCCGACGTCATCAACATCTCCCAGGACACGGCGGACGCGGTGAAGCCCACACCCCTGCTGGAGCAGGCGGTGAAGAACGCGCTCGACAAGGAGGTGGTGGTCGTCGCCTCGGCGGGCAACGACGGCCTGGGCGGCAACGTCAAAGAGACCTACCCGGCGTCGTACGCCGGCGTGCTGGCCGTGGCCTCCTCCGACCGTAACAACGAACGCGCCGCCTTCTCCCAGTCCGGGGAGTTCGTCGGCATAGCGGCGCCCGGCGTCGACATGGTCTCCACGGTCCCGGGCGGCGGCCACTGCGCCGACAACGGCACCAGCTTCTCCGCCCCGTACGTCGCGGGCGTCGCCGCTCTCATCAAGAGCAAGCACGAGGGCTGGACGGGGGAGCAGATCGTCGCGCAGATCCAGCAGACCGCCGAACGGTCGATCGCCGGCCCCGACAGACTGGTGGGCTGGGGAGTCGTCGACCCGGTGCGAGCCCTGACGGAGGACGACAAGCCCATCGAGAAGCCGGTCGCCCACGAGGGCCTCGACAAGGCGGAAGCACCTACTCCGGCCCAACTCCACCTGGGAGAAACGGCCGAGGAGCGCAACGCCCGCCTGGCGACCTATGTGGTCGTGGGCGGCGGTGTCCTGGTCGCGGCGATCGCGGGCGGCGCGGTGGCACTGCGCGACGCGCGGCGGCGAACGCGCCGGCTGGGCGGGGCGGGCGGCTAGCGGGTCGTCAACTCGGTGCGCGTATCGCTGAAAGGGCCGAAGCGCGGATCGCGACCGTGTGGGTTGTGAGGATCGTCGTAGGAGGAAGTCACGTCATGGATAAGACACTTGGGGCTGTCAGACCCAGTCGATAGAGTGGCTTTCATGTGATCAGTGCTGTTCACATCACCGCGATCACGATGTGCGGGGGGTGAGCAAACGGGGAGGTACGGCATCGTGTCAAATGATGCAGGTAGCGGTGGCTCGGGCGGAACGGGCGCGAGGAGCGACCTGGAGAAGGGCGTCGGCGCCCTGAAGCGTTTCCAGACGAGGGTGAACGATCTGCTGACGGAGCTTGAGAGCGGGGCCGCCGGCAACAAGAAGGTTGCCGCACACCGGATTTCGAGGAGTTCCTTCAGCGGTGGCAATCTGCCGTTCGCGGAGGCGGACGGGTTCTTCACTCAGTACAACCGTGTCCATGCGGAGATCGTCAAGCTCTCCAAGTCTCTCGGCGATCAGATCGAGATGCTGAGCATCGGGGTGCACGCGGCGGAGGTCGGCTTCAACAACGTGGAGGACGAGCTGCGGCAGCGCTTCCACACGATCCAGAGCCGTCTCTTCGAGGAACAAGAGGCTCAGGAGAAGCGGGCGAGGACGCACGGGGACGAGAACGCTGAGCCCGGGCAGCCGCGTAACGACGTCAAGACCGGCACGAAGGACCTGGGGTGATGAACTGATGAGTGGCGAGAAGCAGCCAGAGCTGACCCCTGAGCAGCAGCAGGCGCAGGACTCCGCCCTGATCCAGGGCCAGTTCACCGCGACCGACACCTTCGAGCGCGTCGCGGCGGCGATGGAGGGCATCGGCTTCGGCTTCGGGGGCAGCGGCCCCGGCGGGTTCTTCGGGAAGACGAGCTTCGAGGGCGCCCAGCTCAACGCGATGATCGACCTGGTCGAGTCTTCGAACCCGGACGCTCTGGAAGACGCGGGCGACGCTCTGGTGGAGGCCAAGGCCGCCCTCAACAAGGCCGCGGAAGAACTGCGTGGGTACGTTGAGTCGGTCGAATGGAAAGGCGAGTCCGGCAACGAGTTCCGACGATTCGGGGGAGAGCTCGCGAACCACGCCTCGGCCCTGGCTACGTTCGCCAACGCGGCCGGTACGCAGATGAAGGTCGCGAGCACCGGCCTGGCCTCGGTGCGCAACTCCACGCCCCCGCGTGACGAACGGCCGTTCCCGAAGAAGGCCGAGGACTTCTCCCTGCCGGAGCGCACGGATGACAACCCGCAGTACGCCAAGGCCGTGCAGGTGGAGAAGGACCGCCAGGAGGCCATCAACCAGATGAACCGCCTGGCCTCGTTCTACGCGGTCTCCGAGGAGTCTTTGGCTGGGCACGAGCCGCCGAGGTTCCCCGGGATGCTGAAGGCGAATGTGCCGCGGCCCAGTAACCCGTTTGAGGATTCGGACTCAGCCACCACTGGGAGGAGTGCCGAGCCGCAGGGAAATACGGTGCAACAGCAGTTGTCGAGTCGCGCGGATCTGGAGAGTAAGAGCAGCGTTCCTCGGGCCGAAACCATCGGTGCCGTCGCCCCTGTTCCGGTTCCGGAGACGTCGATGCAGATCGACAGCGTCATGGCGCCTCCGCCCCCCACCACGAGCCCCAGCGCCACGCCTGTTACCCCTCCCACCGGGACGCCAAGCCCCAGCGGTGGTCCCCTCCCTCCCATGGCTCCCGGATTGGTCAACACCTCCCGGAGCGGTACGTCACGAGTGCCGGGTCCGACCGGAACGTCCAGAGCAGGCGGACCGCCTGTGGGGAGGGCGGGACAGCCAGGCGCCACTGGAGATCGCTCTGCGTCTGCCGGACGCCCCGCACCGACGACCGGGCGTCCCGGAGTGACGGGCGGTGGTCCCCCGGCCGGGCGCTCCGGCGGCCCTGGCCAGACCACTGCCGGTAGACCGGGCACGCCCGGCCAGCCCGCCGCGGGCCGAGCGGGTACGGGCGGGGGGACGGGCCCACGAGCAGGCCGTACGAGCGGCATCGTGGGCGGTACGCCTCAGCAGCGCCCCACCTCAGGTTCCTCGGGCTCACGCGTTCCGCGTGGAACCGTCATCGGTAACGGTGGGACGTCGGCGGGACGCCCTCCCGCCGGGCGAGTCGGTCAGCCGGGAGCCATCGGTGCGAATCCGAACGGAGCGTCCCGGCCGGGAGGCCGAGGCACGGCCAGTTCGAACGGTGTGGTGGGTACCCCGCGCGGAGGTTCTTCCGGTGCACGGCCCGGCGCGCGCGGTTTCACCCAGGGCGGCTCCGGACTCGTACGTGGTCCGGGCCGGAACCAGCCCAGGGACGAGGAGCAGGAGCGCACTGGATCAGAGCGTCCTGACTATCTGACGGAAGACGAAGAGACGTGGGCGGCTCGGCGGCGTGGTGCCGTCCCGCCGGTCATCGAATAAGCACAGGGAAGGTGCGGAAGTCAGGATGACGGCAGGAATGAGCCAGGCCCGGAAGCGCGGAGCCCCGAATGTGGTGCGGCGCGGGCTGTTCCGCGCGCTGGCTGTGGTCGGCGCGTGCACCTTGGGCATCGTCGGTATGGCTCCGGCCGCCATTGCCGCAGATGATGTGCGGTCGAAGCAGTGGTACTTGGACGCGATGAACGCTGAGGATATCTGGAAGTCCGCCACTGGGAAGGGCATCAAAGTCGCTGTTATCGACACGGGTGTCAACCCGTCCACGCCCTCGCTGAGAGGACAGGTTCTTGAGGGGTTCGATGCCTCAGAAACCGAGGGTGAAGCCACAGACGACTACAACGGTCATGGGACAACCATGGCCGAACTGATCGCCGGTACGGGAGAAGGCGGCGGCTTGCGCGGCCTGGCACCTGACGCGAAGATCATTCCCATGCGGATCACGAACACCGATCTTCAGAACAAGAAGAAGGTGAATGCCCAAGACTCCGAAGACGCTATCCGGGCCGCAGCAGACAGTGATGCGCAAATCATTAATATGTCGTTCGGTAGTGAATACGCCAATATGGGCGAGAGTGACGCGGTGAAGTACGCGCAAAGCAAAGGCAAGCTGTTCTTTGCTGGAGTGGGGAACAGTGCGAAGGAGGGCAACAAGAAGCAGTATCCGGCCAGCTATTCGCAGGTCGTGGGTGTTGCCGCGACAGACACTGATGGGAAAGTTGCCGACTACTCCCAGCACGGAGAATTTGTCGACATAGCTGCCCCGGGTAGTAACCTCCCCCGTTGGTGCGACGCAAACTTCAAGAGCTACTGTTTTGGTAGCAATGGAACCAGTGCTGCCACCGCGATCGCCTCCGCCTCCGCCGCCCTGATCTGGTCCGCCAATCCTGATTGGACCGCGAACCAGGTCCTCCGCGTCATGTTCGAGTCCGCCGGCCGGAGCGAGGACTCGAAGCCGGGCACGGTCAGCAACTACGTCGGTCACGGCATCGTGCGTCCCGGCGCGCACATCAACCGTGGCGTGGGCAAGCCCGGCGACCCGAACCTCAGCCCTCTGACCAATGAGCGGACGCCCGGCTCTCCCGGCGCGCCCGGCTCGTCCGAGTCCTCCGCCTCCGCTGGCTCCTCCGCGCCTTCCGAGTCGGCCTCGGAGCCGGCCGCAGGGGCTTCGGAGGCCCCCGAAGGTGACAAGGCCGTCGCCGCGGGCGCAAGCAAGAGCACAGAGGACGACAGCCAGTTGGGCCTGATCCTCGGCGGGGCCGCGGTCGTCGTGGTCCTCGCGGGCGGAGCCTTCTTCTTCCTCCGCAAGCGCCGCACCGTCTGACCGTACAAGCCGTACACCGTACGACCCGCACATACCTCCACCGCCCCGGCACCACCCGCCGTCGAGGCCCACGCACGGCCCGGGGAGACACACACCCACCGGGATCTTCGAGAAAGGAAGACCAATGGCAGTCCAGAAGGTCAATGGCGTTGCCCTCAAGTCGCTTCAAGGCGAGCTCACCAACAGCTTTGACGACGTCAAGGGGCAGCTGCACGCGCTGCAGGCGACGATCGACAGCCTCGAAGGCGCCTGGCGCGGTATCGGCGCCGGCGCGTTCAACGCCAAGCAGACGCAGATCAACAACAACATGGTCGGCATCGGCAAGCTGCTGCTCAAGTTCCAGGAAGCGATCGAGGCGGCTCGTACGATCGCCGGCAACACCGAAGACGAGGTCGAGGCGGCCCTGAAGGGCATCGACGTGGCCGATGGTTACTCGGGCGACGCCGGCGCCGAGGCGCGGACCTCGAACCTCAGCAAGTTCTGATTCCTGATGGCCGTTCCGCGAATTCGGCCATCGCACCACACCCAGGCAGTAGTTGGAGGACACCATGGCACATGACGACGGCACGATGATCGTCACTTACGCTTCACTTGAGGCCGCCGCCGGCGACATCAAGAAGCAGGCGGACAAGCTCGACCAGAGCCTCAAGGCCATCCAGGCGAAGATCAAGTCGGTGTCCGAGCTGTGGGAAGGCGAGGCCCGGGAGGCGTACAACGTCGCCCAGGCCGACTGGGACCGTAGGGCCACCGAGATCCACACCAGCCTTCTGAAGATCTCGTCGGCGGTCCGCGAGGCGGCCCCCGCCTACCAGAGCGGTGACAAGAGGTCCGCCGCGAACTTCCAGTAGCCAGGCAGCCGGTAGGCGGTAGCCGGTTACCAGCGGTCATCACAGGCCAGGGTGGGCACGCACGGGAGGTGCCCACCCTGGCCTGTACGCGTACAGCCGTCCCATGCCGAAGCTCAGGCGCCGAGCTTGGCCGCCGGCGTCTTGCCGTCCTGCGCTTCCTGCGCGCGTACGGCGAACACGGACGCGAGGTCCTTGACGAGCCCGGCGTCGATTCCCGTCTCCCGGGAGGCGTCGAGACTCGCCCACAGCACTACGGTGCCGACTCTCACCTGCGCGATCGCGCGTCTGTCCCCTTGGTAGCCGCTGATCCCCTGCTCGGCGTCGCGCTGTTCGCCGAGGCTGCCGAGGTCGAGAATCTTGGCCTCGCCCAGGCCCTTCTTCGACCAGTCCCAGTGGAGGTCGTAAGCGGATTCGGCGGACTTCTCGTCCTGATAGGCAATGGCCCAGAAGCCGACCTGCATCTCCTCCGCCCCCTTGAACCGGGCGGTGCCCATGAAACGGGCGCCTTTACAGGCCTCCTGCCCCTTCTTGGGGCACAGGGACCCTCGCAGAGTCTGCTCCTTCATGGACCCCGAGGCCCGCGGACTGACGGTCTCCCAGCCCGGTACCGCCTTCGCGTCGGGGACGGCCAGCTCTATCTGCTGCTCGCTGAGTGCCGAGGCATCCCCTCCGCCTCCGCCGCCCCCGCCGCACCCCGCTATCAGCGCCAGCACCGCGCTGGTGCCCGCCACGGCGAACGGCCAGGACATGAATCGGCCTCGTTCTCCGACACGCTTCAAAGTGACCCTCGTTCGTGTTGATCTGACAGAGATTGCTCCGTGGAATTCGGCGCCGCCGCCCTACTTCTGTGTCTCCTGAGCGCGTTCCGAGAAGGTGGTGGCGAACTCCGTGATCAAGGTGTCAGCCATCTCCATCTTGGGAGCGGCTTGTCCCGTGACCAGCAAGATGACGGTGCCGACGCGCACTTGAGCGATGATCCCCTTCGACCCTTCGTCCATCGCCGCGTTCAGTCCCTGCACCGCGTCGCGGCGTTCGCCGATCGCACCGAGGTTCAGCTTCCTCGCCTCGGGAGCCCTCTCCTTCCATGCCTCCCATACCGATTCGTACGCCGATTCAGCGGACGCGGTGTCCTTGTACGCGTAGGCGAGGAACGACACAACGGGTTTCCTGTCGGCCAGGAAGGCCGAAGCACCGGAGAATTGGACGTTGTCGCAGGACTTCCCTTCCTCTCCGACACATCGCGTCACACCCTTTGACAGGGCTTCCTTAAGGGGATACGCCGCGGGAGCAAGCGAAACTCGCCATCCGGGCATAGCCTCCGCGTCCGGCAGTATCGCCTGAGTCTCCTGCGCGTTGAGGGGTTTGCCGTCGCTCCCTCCCGCCTCCGAATCCGAGTTCCCGCCGCAGCCCGCGAGGAGGACCAGGGCAACACAAGCGGTGGCGGCACGGCTGCCTCGACTGTCGGTCAGTTTTGACATAGGGGTGCCTTCCGGTTGATGTGAATGGCTTGGATCGAGGGGGTCGAGCCGCGTGGGACAGCCTGGTCGGCAATCAGTCGAGCCGCACAGGTAGACGGACGCCGAGTGAGGGGCGCCGTCGACCCGTACCGTCGCGTAGACTTCTTCGACATGACAGCCACGCGATTATTCTTCTATTTGACGTCACGGCAAAGCCGCAGGTCAGCCCAGAGCGAAAGCCCGTGACCTGCGGCTGGACCGCTATTCAGGGAGCCCGGAAGGGAGGTTGCACTTCGCCTTCTCATGGGAGTAGCGCGCTGCCTCGATAGTGAGGCCCTTGAGGCCTTGACGTACTTCCGCCTCGCTGGAAGCCTCTTTCTGCTTCAGATCAACGACGACGCTGAGGCTGTACTCGCCGCCCGGAATGGTTCCCGCTTTGGCGCAAGGCACCTGAACCGCAGCCTTGTTGTTCGCCGTGATGAAGCCCGCGGAACCTGCTTCGAAGCTCTCGCGATCCGATCCGCTCTTCTCGTCCAGAGCGTAGTCCGCCCAACTTTCGGCAGGCTCGGTGAGCAACATTTCTGTTTTTGCGCTCAGGAGCGTTTTCTCATCTCCGTAGGCGAAGCAGGCGGCTGTGAAACTGGAGCCTTCCTGTGCCACGTTCTTGCCGGTCACAGTGTCCTCGAAGGAATACTCTGATTCGCTCGGCAATGTCGCTTCGAGCGCTGACACCGCTTTCGCCGGGTTGCCGAGGGACTCGCAGATGTCGCTTGCTTTTATTTCGCCGCGTTTCTCGAACGGAGGCAGCCCGAGCAGGTAGAACATGCCGGTTGCCAAGCCGATTACGACCAGCGCCGCGACCGGGATGAGGAACTTCTTCGACATGACAAACATGCGATTATTTCTCTTTCTCCAGTTCCCGGGGTTTTCCTTCACCTTCGAACGCATCGCCGATGTTTGTCTTGGCGTTGTTGAAACCTTCCTCTGCGGCAGCAGCGGCAGCGGAAACAATGGCCGGTGACGGATTCTTTGCGTTCTCTCCTGCCTTCTCGGCAGCCGATTCGATAAGTGTGTAGGTGGAATCCCGTGTGGCGCTCAGTTCCTGGCCGTTACGGTAGATGACTTCGTCGGAACTGTCCTTCATCGATCCCTCGGTGAGGGCGCCAAGAATTTCATCCGTCGCGGTGCCTGCCAGTCCGCCTGCCACGATGCCGCCAGTGAGCGGGAGTGTCCAGAGTCGGCAGCTCGCCCGCCGGGTGCCCCGTCGTGGCCGCTTCCAGGGCCAGCGCCAGGTTGTTCCGGCCCGAGATGCTGTCCTCGCCGTCCTTGTCCCGGTCCGGCGGCCAGTCCCGCTCCTCGAAGAGGTAGTCGAAGTTACTGAGACTCCGCTTGGCCATTTTTCCGTCGTCGTCTTTGTCCTGCTCGAAGTCGTGGTCCTCCTCCTTCGACAGGAACGGGTCATTGAAGAAGTCCGTCGCGGCGTCGGGGCTGTTCGACAGCGCCTTCAGAAAGCCGACCATGGGGTCCGAGCCGGAGTCCTCGCCGGTGCGGTTCAGGATCGGACCCACTAGTTCTGGGTTCCAGATCGAAGCCCCGTGGCGGCCGTTGCTCGTGGCCGCCTTCTCGGTCTCCATGAGTTCGGTGCCGTAGCTCTTGAGGAACTGGTCGTCGAAGTTGCCCAGCGCATCAGGTTGCTCATGACCTGGAAGCCCTGGACGGTGCTGTTCTTGTTAATGGGCTGGCTTCCGAGATCCGTCATCTCCCACTTCCACCGCTGCATTTCAGGCGTGTCCGCCTGAGTCGCGGTGGCGAGCGTCAGACTGAGGTTCTTCTGTAGATCGTCGAGCTCTTCACGCCGAGCGAAGTACACGTCCCTGTTCTTGTGGGGATCAGCGATGCCCGCCCAGAACTCAAGTGTCCCCTTGGGGCCGAGCTGCTCGGCGAAACGCTCGGCGAAGAGTTCGTCGCCCGAGTACTTCTTCAGGCCCGCGTTGAGCGCGTCGAACTCCTTGACCGTCAGGTCTTCCGGATTCTTCTTCGCGATACGGGCCAGGTTCTCCGCTTCCTTGATCGCGTTGGCGGCCGCATCGCGATCGGCGTACTTCTGACCCGAGAATCCGTAGTCGGTGAGATCGACGAGCGCCTTGAGCGACGTGGACGCCGTGCTGTCTATCTCCGTCGCTGTTCTGAGGATTCCCTCAAGCTCGTCCCGCAGGGCGTCGACGTCCTTCTGGCCGTTCGCGGGTGCCGGGTCGGGATTCGGGGTGACGGTGAAGCCGCTGCCCGTCGGCTTGACGGACATGTGGTTGCCCCGACCGCGCTCGATGGCTTCCTTGAGCAGCCGCTGCTGGGTCTTCAACTCACCCTGGGTGTCGCGGAGGATGTTGCGGATGGACTCGGCCTGGGGTGGGCGTCGCCGAACTCTCCGGCGGTCTTGCCGATGAATTCGCGGGAGACCGTGGCGTTGTAGCCGGCCCAGTTGGCCTTGTTGGCTTTGCCGTGCAGACCGTCCTTCGCGTCCTTCTTGAGGTCGGCCAGCTTGCCGAGCATCTTCGTCCAGTCGTCGACCACGTCGTCGAGCAGTTTGAAGTTGGCAGAATGAAGGGCTTCGAAATCCATGTGTTTCTCCCCGTTGTCCCTCTAGTCCCTCTGGTCTTTCCAGTCCCGCTGAGTCCGCCCAGCCCTACTCGTCCTTCTTCTTGTTCTCGCCGTAGACCTCGTTCTTCTTGCCCGGATCCGCCCACGGCTCGTCGAAGCCGGCGTCGAGGGTGGCGATGCTGCTCACATGGCGCTCGATAAAGATCTCGTCGCCCTGATGCGCCTTGTCCGTGAAGTCCATGTGGTTCGAAATGAGCGCGCAAGCGTCCATGAGCGAGTTGAGCTGCCGGTCCCAGCGCACCGATATATGACTCAGAGCACCGCCGAGCTCGAACCCCTGGCCTTTCAGATCAGCCGCGGCGGTATCGGTGCTGGTGACCCGCGCTTCCTCCCACAGCCGGTTGTACAGCTTGAACGACTCGTCACCGATCGCCGCCAAGTCCTTCTGCGTCACCTCAAGATCGCCGGTCGCCTTGCCGGCGTTGGGCCGGTCCTCCTCCGGGATCCCGTTGAGCCGCATCTTCGTCGGCTGGTTGGCTGCCGCCGAGGACTTGAGCTGTTCCCACTCGTCCCATGCCATCCGTACATCTCCCCGTGTTCACTGCTGAATCGCCGCATGCTCGGTTCGCGCCATGCCCGGATCACCCCGCCGGTCGATCAAGCTTTCAAGCCATCAAGCCACTCAACCCATCAACGCGCCCGCGTTCACCCGTGAGTACCGGCCGCACGGATGTCCGCACGAAAGCTCCGCGCACGCCTCACGCACGCCTCACGCCCGCCCCACGCACGCGCCACGAGAGCTCACGACGCCATCCCCGCCAGCCGGAACATCTCCACCGCCTGCCACCCGAGGAACAGCGCCACCCCGATCAGCGCCAGCTTCCGCCCCCGGATCAGCCCGTCCGACGGCTCGTGCGCCTCCGGGTTCTCGAAGCGTCTCGCCTGGAACCGCCACCACACCTTGCGCTGGTCCATGAACGCCAGACCCAGGAACAGCACCGCGAAGAAGGCCGCGAAGACCCCCGCCCCGATCACCGCTCCTCCTGCGAGGGCATCAGCCCGGTCTGCACCAGCGGGTTTCCGCGGCGCCGCGAGACGAAGATTCCCCGGCCAACCGGCATCGGGCGCATCCTGACGTTGCCGAGCACGTCACCTTCCTGCGGGTCGCCGGAGAGCAGCACGCCCTGCGCGCCCAGTTCCGTCATCCGCTGCATGAACGGCTCGTACGCGGCCCTGCTCGCGCCCGCCGCGTTGCGGGCGATGATGAAGCGGACGCCCACGTCGCGCGCGAAGGGGAGCAGTTCCGTCAGTTTCGCCAGGGGGTTGCCGCTCGACGTGGAGACCAGGTCGTAGTCGTCGACGACCACGTACACGTCCGGGCCGCGCCACCAGCTGCGGTCCCGCAGCTGCTGTGCGGTGACATCAGCCGACGGTGTACGGCGCCGCATCAGATCGACCAGCGCGTCCACATGGTGCTCCATGTTGTTGGACATGGGGACGTACTCCGCCAGGTGTGTGGCCGGGGTGGCGTCCAGCAGCGCACGGCGGTTGTCGATCACGAAGAGCTTGCACGAGTCGCCGTCGTACCGCTCGGTCAGCTGCTTGATGAGCAGCCGCAGGATGTTCGTCTTGCCGGCCTCGCTCTCGCCGAACACCAGGAAGAACGGGTCCTGTTCGAAGTTGACGAAGACCGGTTCCAGGTTGTTCTCGTCGATGGCGAAGGCCACCCCGCGCTCCGGGTGGGCGAAGCCCGCCGGAAGGTCCGCCATCGGCAGTTCGCGCGGCAGCAGGCGTACGGCCGGGGCGCCCGGTGCGGTCCAGTGCCGGGAGACCTCCTGGGTCATCGCGGCCGTGGCCTCGGACAGATCGCTGTCGGAGTTGATCCCGTCGATCCTCGGGACCGCCGCCATGAAGTGCAGCTTCTCCGGTGTCAGACCACGCCCCGGCACCCCGGTGGGGACATTGACCGCGGACTTGCGGTCCAGCTCGGAGTCCATCGTGTCACCGAGCCGCAGCTCCAGGCGGTTCATCAGATGGTCCTTGAGATTCGCCCGGACCTCCATCGAGCGCGAGGCCGTGAGGATCACATGGATGCCATAGCCGAGCCCGCGCGCCGCGATGTCGAGGACGGCCTGCTCCAGGCCCTCGTAGTCCGAACGGAAGTTGCCCCAGCCGTCGATGACCAGGAACACATCACCCCACGGCTGGTCCGTCGGCGAGATGTCGCCACGCGCCCGTAGCCTGCGGTACGTGGCGATGGAGTCGATGCCCGCGCCGCGGAAGTACTCCTCGCGCCGCGACAGGATCCCGTACACCTCGGCGACCGCACGCCGTACCCGCTCCGGGTCGAGGCGCGACGCGACCCCGCCGACATGCGGCAGGCCCGCGATCGAGGACATACCGCCACCACCGAAGTCGAGTCCGTAGAACTGGACCTCCTGCGGCGTATGGGTCAGCGCGAACGCCGAGATGATCGTCCGCAGCAGCGTCGACTTGCCCGACTGGGGACCACCGACGATCTGCATATGGCCCGCGGCCCCGGAGAAGTCCCGGTAGAGCGTGTCGCGGCGCTGCTCGTACGGCTTGTCGACCACACCGAGCGGTACGACGAGACGGCCCGCGCCCTCGAACCCGGGCTGTGTCAGCCCGCGTCCCTCCACCCCGGCGAGTCCCGGCAGCAGTTCGTCCAGCGCCGGCGGGTTGTCCAGCGGCGGCAGCCACACCTGGTGGGCCTCCGCGCCCCGGCCTTCCAGCCGCCGCACGATCACATCGAGTACGGAGTCGGCCAGCGCGTCGTCCTCACCCGAACGCGCCTCGGGCACATCGGGCCGGGCGGTGCTCGGCTCGACGTACCGTACGGGCACCGGAGCCGCCGTGAACGCCACGGGCCTGCGGTCCACCGGGAGCGGCCCACCGGGGGCCACCGCCCGCTGCTGGTTCGTGCGGTACACCCCGGAGACATAGGCGGCCTTGAACCGCACCATCTCGTCCGTACCGAACTTCAGATAACCGGAGCCGGGCACATTGGGCAGCTGGTAGGCGTCGGGCACACCCAGCGCCGCACGGGACTCGGCCGCGGAGAACGTCCGCAGACCGATCCGGTACGACAGATACGTCTCCAGACCGCGCAGCCGCCCCTCCTCCAACCGCTGCGAGGCCAGCAGCAGATGAACGCCCAGCGACCGCCCGATGCGTCCGATCTGCACGAACATCTCGATGAAGTCCGGCATGGCGGTGAGGAGTTCGCTGAACTCGTCGATGACCAGCACGAGGGAGGGGATGGGCTGGAGCGGCGCGCCCGCGGCCCGTGCCTTCTCGTAGTCGTGGATGTTGGCGTAGTTGCCCGCGTCGCGCAGCATCTCCTGGCGGCGGTTGAGCTCACCGCGGATGGAGTCGCCCATCCGGTCGACCAGCGTCAGGTCGTCCGCGAGGTTGGTGATCACCGCGGCGACATGCGGCATCTGCGACATCCCGGCGAAGGTCGCGCCGCCCTTGAAGTCCGCGAGGACGAAGTTGAGGGTCTCGGAGGAGTGCGTGACGGCCAGGCCCAGTACGAGCGTACGCAGCAGCTCGGACTTGCCGGAGCCGGTCGCGCCCACGCACAGGCCGTGCGGACCCATGCCCTCCTGCGCGGCCTCCTTCAGGTCCAGCATCACGGGTGTGCCGTCCTCGCCGACACCGATCGGGACCCGCAGCCGCTCGGCCTGTGACCGAGGCCGCCAGGTGCGGGTGACATCGACGGACGCCGCGTCGCCCAGATTCAGCAGATCGGTGAAGTCGAGGTTGGCGAGCAGCGGTTCGTCGTCGTCCCCGCCCGAGGCCACCGTGAGCGGCGCCAGCTGACGGGCGAGCGCCTCGGCCGCCTCGGCGCTCAGCTGGTCGGGTGCCCCGTCGTACACCAGGCCGTGCCCGGACTCCAGTTGCAGCGAGTCGGGGTGTACGACCACGGACAGCCCGCCGCGCGCGCCGGTGACCTCGCCGGGCACGACCTCGATGACCGTCACACCCTGGAGGCCCTCCGCCGCGGCGAGCGCCGACATGGCGGGCACCGACTGGCCGTCGAGTACGACGACGACGTGCGGCTGGTCGAGCAGCGGCTGACCGCCGGGCTGGAAGCGCGGACGGCCCTCCAGACGGCCCGCGAGCAGCTCTTCCAACTCCCGTGCGTCGGTGGTGATCAGACGCCTGCTGCCCGCGCCGTCCGTGCTGCCCGGAAGCTGCACATGCGGAAGCCACTTCGCCCACTCCCACCGCGGTGCCGCCTCACGCCCGGCGGCGACGGCGATGACCAGGTCGTCGGGGGAGTGCAGGGAGGCGAGCGAGCAGACGACGGCGCGGGCCGTGGAGCGTACGCACTCCGGCTCACCGCTGACCGTCAGATGGTAGAAGGCACGCAGCGAGACGGCCATCGGCAGCCCGCCCAGCGTGCTGTGCGCCGTCAGGAACTGCTGCATCGCCCCCGCGGTGAGCGGCTCCAGATCGTCCACCGGCGCCGTCTCGGGCGCGATGAGCGGGGTCGCGAGCTGCTGGTTGCCCAGGCCGATACGTACCTGCCCGAAGTCGACGTCACCCACCCGCCGTTCCCACACCCGGCTGCCCTCGGCGACCAGCGCCCACAGCTGCTCCGGCGACGGATGGAGGTAGTACTGCGCGTCACGCTGGAGGCGCGCGGTGCGCAGTACCGCACGCCGGGTCTGTGTCAGGTACTTGAGATAGTCGCGCCGCATGTCGGCGAGCTGGCCCTGGGTGCCCCGCCGGTAACGGACCAGCATCGCGATGGCCATGGCGACCGTCGACGCGATCATCACCATGCCCATGATCCGCATGATCGGGTTCGGGGTCATGAAGAAGAAGACGACCGAACCGCCCATGCCCAGCATCGGCAGCAGCTGCATCAGCGCGCCCTCCTGCTGTCCTCGCGGCAGCTCGGGCGGAGGTTGCACTTGCACCTGCTCGCCGGGTACTTCGGCAGGCAGGACCCGTGGTGGGCGCTTGACGACGATCTGGCTCACAGCTCACCAATTCCCTTGCCGGACGGAATGTTTCCTATCGGCGCCCCCGTGGCGACGGGTTCCATCCGCGGTCAGGGATCCTACTTGCGTGGCGGACGGAGGCTTGGCGGTAGGGTGGCGCGACGTGTTTGCGCACCCGTGAACTACTGCAAAAAACAGGGTGATTCGGGTCGTAGTGCGAGGCCCGGTACCAGCACGCGGCCCACGTTCCACACGATCCACTCACAGGATCCGCGCATCGGATTCACGTACCGGATCCACGCGTGCGGACCATGGAGCACGATCCATGGACGTGATCCAGGTACGCGAGCCATCACGGGTACACGATCCATCAGAACCACAAGGGGGAGCAGCAGGTGAGTATGACGGCCCAGACGGCCCAAGCGGCGGCCGCAGGAACCGGTCACCCCGGTCCCGCGGCCCCGGCCGGCGGCGGGACCGGCTTCTGCCGGATCACGGTCGTCGCGCCGGACGGACGCGTCGATGTGGCACTGCCCGAGGACATCCCCGTCGCCGATCTCTATCCGGAGATCCTCAGGCTGTCGGGACAGAGCCCCGCGGAGGGCGCCCCGGTCGGGTACCACCTGGTGCGCCGGGACGGCACCGTACTCGACAGCGCGCGCTCCCTGGCGGCCCAGCGCATCCTCGACGGCGAACTGCTCTCGATGCGGCCCTTCGCCGAATCCCTGCCGCCGGCGGTCTTCGACGATGTCTCCGACGCCGTCGCCACCGCCGTGGCCCGCGACCGCACGCTCTGGACCGACGGTCTGATGCGCGGCGCCGGGCTCTTCGGCGGCTCGGTCCTGCTGGTCCTGCTCTCCTTCGTGCTGTGGACCGCCGACCCCCGGCACGACATGCACGGCCTGCCCGGCATCCTCGCCGCCGTCACGGCCGTCCTGCTGCTCGCGCTCGCCGGCGTACGGGCGCGGGTCTACGACGACCGGGGCTCGTCCATCGCCCTGGGCATCGGATCACTGGCGAACGCGGGCGTCGCCGGCTCCGGGCTGCTCTCCCTCGCTCAGGGCCAGGGCACCGGCAGGCTGCAGTTCCTGCTCGCCTGCGCGGCCGTGCTCGTCGCCGCGGTGATCCTGATGATCGTCACCCCGAGCGGGGACGGTGCCTTCGTCGCGTTCGTGTTCGCCGCCGCCGTCGGCCTGCTGGTGACCTTCGTCGCGATCATGACCGACATGACCCCCGTCGAGACCGCCGCGGTCTGCGCCCCGCTCGCCGTGGGGGCCCTGGCGTTCCTGCCCGGCCTCTCCACCCGCTTCGCCCGGCTCCCCATCGGCTTCGAGCCGCCCCGTTCGTCCGTCGGCGACTACGGCGCCGACCCCGTACCCCAGGGCCCGGTCGACGCCGAACGCATCGCGGCCCAGGCCCGCCGTGGTCATGAACTGCTGGTCGGACTGGTCGGCGGCTGCGCTCTGGTGGCCGTGGGCGCCACCGCGGTGCTCGGCTTCTCCGACAATGTGTGGGGACAGCTGCTCGCACTCGCCACCGGCATCGCCATGCTGATGCGCGCCCATCTCTTCCGCTACACCGCCCAGGTCGGCTGCGCCCTGGCCGCGGGCCTCGGCGCCCTGGCGCTGCTGGTGCTGGGGCTCTGCCTCAACCCGCCGTCGAATCTGATGTACGAGGCCCTGCGCGGTGACGGCACGGCGCTCGACATCCGTACGGTCTGGCTCACCACCGCGGTCGCGGCCGTCGCCGCCCTGATCACCGCCATCGGTCTGATCGTGCCGAGCAAGGGGGTGACCCCCTTCTGGGGGCGCTTCCTGGAGATCGCGGAGGCCTTCGTCCTGCTGACGCTCGTACCGCTCTGTCTGGCGGTCTTCGACGTCTACCACTCCATCCGGGCGCTGACCTCCTGAACGGGCTGGTACGCTACGTAGCGGCCGTTTGTGTACGCGTTCCGGGACCGTCCGGAACAGCGCCCAACGGATCCCCGCCTCCCGAGTAACGGAAGCTCCCCAGAGAATTCGACCTGGGGCACTCGGTGGCCATGAAGACCCACGAGGAGTACGCGTGTCGCTCGACGCCGCTACGAAGAAGCAGATCATGACCGAGTTCGGCACCAAGGAAGGTGACACCGGCTCCCCCGAGGTCCAGGTCGCCATGCTGTCGCGCCGGATCTCGGACCTGACCGAGCACCTCAAGACCCACAAGCACGACCACCACTCCCGTCGTGGTCTGCTCATCCTGGTCGGTCAGCGCCGTCGGCTGCTGCAGTACCTGGCCAAGAAGGACATCCAGCGCTTCCGTACGCTGGTCGACCGCCTCGGCATCCGCCGCGGTGCGGCCGGCGGTGCCAAGTAAGACACCGTGAAGGGAGCGGTTCCCACTTCCAGGGGGCCGCTCCTTTCGCGTATGTGCGTACGTACGGATGGGGCGACCGCCCCCGTACCGGGCCCACGAGCGCCCCGCCCGGGACAACCGGAATGTCATCCTGCGGCGAAGCTCAGTAATCTGGTCGCACGAGCACAACTGAAGAGGAGGAGCGAACTCCGCCGCCGCCGGTCCTCGGTAGTGGCTCCCGGACGGATCGCGGCCCATGCCGCGGCCCCGGGTGCTTCGATCGAAGACCGGCCCGCACCAAGGAGCGCTTCTCCGCCACGTCCCCTGCCACACGGGCACCGGACGAACACGAGGAGAAAGCACTAGTGGAGAACGAGACCCACTACGCCGAGGCCGTTATCGACAACGGAACCTTCGGCACCCGCACCATCCGCTTCGAGACGGGACGGCTGGCCAAGCAGGCCGCCGGCTCCGCCGTGGCGTACCTGGACGACGACACCATGGTGCTGTCGGCCACCACCGCTTCCAAGAAGCCCAAGGACCAGCTCGACTTCTTCCCCCTGACGGTGGACGTCGAGGAGCGGATGTACGCGGCCGGCAAGATCCCCGGCTCCTTCTTCCGCCGGGAAGGCCGGCCGTCCGAGGACGCGATCCTCACCTGCCGCCTGATCGACCGCCCGCTGCGCCCCTCCTTCAGGAAGGGCCTGCGCAACGAGATCCAGATCGTCGAGACGATCATGGCGCTCAACCCCGACCACCTGTACGACGTGGTCGCCATCAACGCCGCCTCCTGCTCCACGCAGCTGGCCGGCCTGCCCTTCTCCGGCCCGATCGGCGGCACCCGTGTCGCCCTGATCAAGGGCCAGTGGGTCGCCTTCCCGACCCACACCGAGCTGGAGGACGCCGTCTTCGACATGGTCGTCGCCGGCCGTGTGCTGGACGACGGCGATGTCGCGATCATGATGGTCGAGGCGGAGGCCACCGAGAAGACCATCCAGCTCGTCAAGGACGGCGCCGAGGCTCCCACCGAGGAGATCGTCGCCGCCGGTCTGGAAGCCGCGAAGCCCTTCATCAAGGCGCTGTGCAAGGCCCAGTCCGACCTCGCCGCCAAGGCCGCCAAGCCCACCGGTGAGTTCCCGGTCTTCCTCGACTACCAGGACGATGTCCTGGAGGCGCTGACCGCCGCCGTCAAGAGCGAGCTGTCCCAGGCGCTCACCATCGCCGGCAAGCAGGACCGCGAGGCCGAGCTCGACCGCGTCAAGGAGCTCGCCGCCGAGAAGCTGCTTCCGCAGTTCGAGGGCCGCGAGAAGGAGATCTCCGGCGCCTACCGCGCGCTGACCAAGTCCCTGGTGCGCGAGCGCGTCATCAAGGACAAGGTCCGTATCGACGGCCGCGGTGTCACGGACATCCGTACGCTCGCCGCCGAGGTCGAGGCCATCCCGCGCGTACACGGCTCGGCGCTCTTCGAGCGTGGCGAGACCCAGATCCTGGGCGTCACCACCCTCAACATGCTCCGCATGGAGCAGCAGCTGGACACCCTCTCGCCGGTGACCCGCAAGCGCTACATGCACAACTACAACTTCCCGCCCTACTCCGTCGGTGAGACCGGCCGCGTCGGCTCCCCGAAGCGCCGCGAGATCGGCCATGGCGCGCTCGCCGAGCGCGCCATCGTGCCGGTGCTGCCGACGCGCGAGGAGTTCCCGTACGCGATCCGCCAGGTCTCCGAGGCGCTGGGCTCCAACGGCTCGACGTCCATGGGCTCGGTCTGCGCCTCCACCATGTCGCTGCTGAACGCCGGTGTGCCGCTCAAGGCTCCCGTCGCCGGTATCGCCATGGGCCTGATCTCGCAGGAGATCGACGGCAAGACGCACTACGTCGCCCTCACCGACATCCTCGGTGCGGAGGACGCCTACGGCGACATGGACTTCAAGGTCGCCGGTACGAAGACGTTCGTCACCGCGCTCCAGCTCGACACCAAGCTCGACGGCATCCCCGCCTCGGTCCTGGCCGCCGCGCTGAAGCAGGCCCGCGACGCCCGCCTCCACATCCTCGATGTGATGAACGAGGCCATCGACGTCCCGGACGAGATGTCCCCGAACGCCCCGCGGATCATCACCGTCAAGATCCCCGTGGACAAGATCGGCGAGGTCATCGGCCCCAAGGGCAAGATGATCAACCAGATCCAGGAGGACACCGGCGCCGACATCACGATCGAGGACGACGGCACGATCTACATCGGTGCCGCCGACGGACCGGCCGCCGAGGCCGCCCGCGCCACGATCAACGGCATCGCCAACCCGACCATGCCGGAGGTCGGCGAGCGCTACCTGGGCACGGTCGTCAAGACGACCACCTTCGGCGCGTTCGTGTCGCTGCTCCCGGGCAAGGACGGTCTGCTGCACATCTCGCAGATCCGCAAGCTCGCCGGCGGCAAGCGCGTGGAGAACGTCGAGGACGTCCTCGGCGTGGGCCAGAAGGTCCAGGTCGAGATCGCCGAGATCGACCAGCGCGGCAAGCTCTCCCTGATCCCCGTCATCGAGGGTGAAGAGGCCGGAGAGTCCGAAGAGGCGAAGGACGAAGCCGCGAAGTGACAGCCAGCACCAGGACGACGGCCCGCACCTCCTCGGAGGCGCGGGCCGTCGCCCGTACCCAAACTCTGCTCAAGGGCGAGAACGGGATCGGTACGGTCCGCCGTACGACCCTCCCCGGCGGCTTGCGCGTCGTCACCGAAACCCTCCCGTCGGTACGCTCCGCGACCTTCGGGATCTGGGTGCAGGTCGGCTCCCGCGACGAGACCCCGGCGCTCAACGGCGCCACGCACTATCTGGAGCACCTCCTCTTCAAGGGCACGAGCCGGCGCAGCGCCCTCGACATCTCCTCCGCCATCGACGCGGTCGGCGGCGAGATGAACGCCTTCACGGCGAAGGAGTACACCTGCTACTACGCGCGGGTCCTCGACACCGATCTGCCGCTGGCCATCGATGTCGTCTGCGACATGCTCACCGGCTCGCTCATCGAGGCCACCGACGTCGACGCCGAGCGCGGGGTGATCCTCGAAGAGATCGCCATGACCGAGGACGACCCGGGCGACTGCGTACACGACCTGTTCGCGAAGACCATGTTCGGCGACTCCCCCCTCGGCCGGCCGGTGCTCGGCACCGTCGACACCATCAACGACCTCGACCGTGACCGGATCGCGCGCTTCTACAAGAAGCACTACGACCCGACACGTCTCATCGTTGCCGCCGCGGGCAACATCGACCACGCCACGGTGGTACGACAGGTCCGCAAGGCGTTCGAGAAGGCCGGCGCCCTGTCCCGTACGGACGCCGAGCCCCTGGCGCCCCGCGACGGCAGCCGCTCCGTGCGCACCGCGGGCCGGGTCGACCTGCTGAACCGCAAGACCGAGCAGGCCCATGTGGTCCTCGGCATGCCGGGCCTGGCACGCACCGACGAGCGCCGCTGGGCGCTCGGCGTCCTGAACACCGCCCTCGGCGGCGGAATGAGCTCACGGCTCTTCCAGGAGGTACGGGAGAAGCGCGGGCTCGCCTACAGCGTCTACTCGTACACCTCGGGCTTCGCCGACTGCGGGCTCTTCGGGGTCTACGCGGGCTGCCGGCCCAGCCAGGTCCACGACGTCCTGAAGATCTGCCGCGACGAGCTCGACCGGGCCGCCGAGGAAGGGCTCAGCGACGAGGAGATCGGCCGCGCCATCGGCCAGCTCTCCGGCTCCACCGTCCTCGGTCTGGAGGACACCGGAGCACTGATGAACCGGATCGGCAAGAGCGAGCTGTGCTGGGGCGCCCAGATGTCCGTGGACGACATGCTGGGGCGGATATCCGCCGTCACCCCCGACGACGTACGCGCGGTCGCCCGCGACGTACTGGGACACCGTCCCTCGCTGTCCGTCATCGGACCTCTCAAGGACAAGCAGGCGGACCGCCTCGACGACGTGGTCTCCTGACCGACCGGGCCGCACCCCGACGCTGAAGGAAGCAGAGCAATGAGCAAGCTGCGCGTGGCCGTTCTCGGAGCCAGGGGCCGTATCGGCGCCGAGGCGGTACGGGCCGTCGAGGCCGCCGACGACCTGGAACTGGTCGGGGCCCTCGGCCGGGGCGACAAGCTGGAGACCCTGGTGGAGAGCCGCGCCCAGGTCGCGGTGGAGCTCACCACCCCGGCGTCGGTGATGGGCAACCTCGACTTCTGTGTACGTCATGGAATCCACGCGGTCGTCGGCACCACGGGCTGGACCGACGAGCGGCTCGCGCAGCTGAACACCTCGCTGGCCGCCTCCCCGGAGACCGGCGTGCTGATCGCGCCGAACTTCTCCATCGGCGCGGTCCTCACCATGAAGTTCTCCGAGACGGCGGCCCGCTACTTCGAGTCGGTCGAGATCGTCGAGCTGCACCATCCGAACAAGGTCGACGCGCCCTCCGGCACCGCCGTCCGTACGGCCCAGCTGATCGCCGCGGCCCGCGCGGCGGCGGGCAGCGCCCCCCAGCCCGACGCCACGGTCACGGCGCTGGACGGCGCGCGCGGCGCCGATGTCGACGGGGTGCCGGTGCACTCCGTACGGCTCCGCGGCCTCCTCGCCCACCAGGAGGTCATCCTCGGCGGCGAGGGCGAGACCCTCACCGTCCGGCACGACTCCCTGCACCACAGCAGCTTCATGCCGGGCATCCTGCTCGGTGTACGGCGCGTGGTCTCCGCCCCCGGCCTCACCTTCGGCCTCGAACACTTCCTCGACCTGAGCTGATCCCATGCGTGCGAAGATCACCTACTGCGTCACGGCCGCCGTTCTGGTCGTCTACTTCGTCCTCGTCGGCAGCCGGGGAGTGCTGCTGATCGAGCAGGGCACGGCGCTCACCATCACCTTCGGTGTCGCCGTGCTGGTCCTGCCGCTCATCGGTATCTGGTTCCTCTGGAAGAACACCCAGTTCGTCGCCCGGGCCAACCGGCTCGCGGCGGAGCTGGACGCCGAGGGCGGCCTGCCGGTCGACACACTGGTCCGTACGGCCGGGGGCCGGATCGACCGGGACTCCGCGGACGCCGTCTTCGCCGAGCGCCGCGCCGAGACCGAGGACTCGCCCGACGACTGGCGCTGCTGGTTCCGGCTCGCGATCGCCTACCACGACGCCCGGGACACCCCCCGCGCCCGCAAGGCCATGCAGCGGGCCATCGCACTCCGGGACGGCAAACCCGTACGGGTCTGACCCTGGACGAGTCAGCAGTCCACCACGGGCGCGCACACGGCAGAGCGGGGCCCGGCCTGTCATGGCCGGACCCCGCTCGAACCGCTCTCCGCCCGTACGGCGGCGTCAGACGTCGCGGTACTCGTCGCCCCAGGCCTCTACCGTGTCGGCAGCCCGATCGAACGCCTCACCACGCGACAGAAAGTCCGCGTTGTGGTCGGTGAGCAGCTGAATCGGCTCACCCTGGCGGCGTGCGACGAGGAGCGCCTGCCCCTGTACGGTGCGCGGCAGCCCGAGCCAGCGCACCGGCTGCTGGACGGTGCGTACGGCCGTGATCTGGTTCCAGGGCACGGTCTTCGTCAGCAGCAGTCCCACCCGGCGTACGCCGTGCCGACTGACCCACGCGCCCATGCGAAGCAGGCGCAGCGCGACGGCGATCCCCACCGCCGCGACGACCAAACACACGGTCGCGCCGGACAGCGCGCCCGCGAACGCGATGATCATCGCCGCGAGAAGGACGAACGAGGCGAGCAGTAGAAGCAGCGCCGCCGCCACCACGCGCCAGGGGCCTGGGCGGTATGGACGCCGCCAATGATCATGATTGTCGAAGGGCAGGGCGACGTCATCGGTCGCGTCAAAAGCCCGGTCGGCCGTCAAGAAGGGCAGGGGCACGACTGATCCTCACTCACAAGCACGCTCGATTGCTATGCCCGGTGAGGCTACCGATCACCGACCCGACCGGACCACCCCAGGGGGTCCGGACGAGTCAGCGGCCCTGTGACGCCTCGGACTGCTGCGTATGCCCGGACGACTGATTCGTTTCCAGGGACGGCAGCCCGAAGAGCAGCGCGCCGGTGAATCCGGCGGCGACGGTCAGCCCGATCAGCGTACGGCTGACGAGCTCGGAGGTGGCGGCCCGCTGTTTGGGCGGGGGCGTGACGTTACTGCGGAAGCTGTCGGCCTCGGCGACGAATGCGAACGGGACGGCCTCTCGCCGGCGGAACATGGGGGGACTCTCCTTGCGATCTTGTGATGGAACGACGCTGGTGTGTCGGCTGCTACTCAGCCTCTGATCAGTGAGACGAACAACCGCGCCATTCGGTGCCCGAATTCCCCGAATTGACCAATGAACGTCGTGGAAGGTCGGCCCGTCCATCGCTGTCAGTGGCGCGCCGTAGAGTGGGCGCCGCCCGTGCGATGCGAATGGAAGGACCCCCGCCGGTGAGCGACACCCCCACCGAGACCAAACCGAGCTTCCGCAGCGATGTCACCGTCGAGCTGGTCAAGCACGCCGCCGGAGACTCCGATGTGCTGTGGGCCGCGCGCGTCTCGACCGCCGGCGAGCAGTCCCTGGAAGAGCTCTCGAAGGACCCCGAGCGGTCGAAGGGACTCATCAATTTCCTGATGCGGGACCGCCATGGCAGCCCCTTCGAGCACAACTCGATGACCTTCTTCATCAGCGCCCCGATCTTCGTCTTCCGCGAGTTCATGCGGCACCGCGTGGGCTGGTCGTACAACGAGGAATCCGGCCGCTACCGCGAGCTCCAGCCGGTCTTCTACGTGCCCGACGCGTCGCGCAAGCTCGTCCAGGAGGGCCGTCCGGGGAAGTACGTGTTCGTCGACGGCACCGACGAGCAGCGGGAGCTGACCAGCCGCGTCATGGAGGACTCCTACGTACGGGCGTACGAGGCGTACCAGGAGATGCTGGCGGCGGGGGTGGCCCGCGAGGTGGCCCGCGCCGTGCTGCCCGTCGGGCTCTTCTCGTCGATGTACGCCACCTGCAACGCACGCTCGCTGATGCACTTCCTCGGCCTGCGCACCCAGCACGAACAGGCGAAGACCCCGTCTTTCCCCCAGCGGGAGATCGAGATGGTCGGAGAGCGGATGGAGCAGCACTGGGCGAAGCTCATGCCGCTCACCCACGCGGCCTTCAACGCGAACGGCCGGGTCGCGCCCTAGACGAGTAAGTCCGAAGTGGCGTCGTCCGGCGTGTCCGGAGCACAGATGTACGGTCGGCCGAGTGAAGTGTCCGGATTGCGGCGTTTCGAGAAGTTCATCTAGGCTGATCAAACGGACCCGGCACTGCTTGAACCCCCGAGCAGGCAGTGCCGGGCTCCTCTTGTCCCGTCCCCCAAAGGGACACGGTGAGCTGAGCAGCGAGTAGCGTGTTACCCATGGCTCCGATCTCCACTCCGCAGACCCCCTTCGGGCGGGTCCTCACCGCGATGGTCACGCCCTTCACGGCGGACGGCGCAATCGACCTCGACGGTGCCCAGCGGCTCGCCCTCCATCTCGTGGACGCGGGCAACGACGGGCTGGTCCTGAACGGCACCACCGGTGAGTCGCCGACCACCAGTGACGCGGAGAAAGAGCAGCTGGTACGGGCCGTCCTGGAGGCCGTCGGAGATCGGGCCCACATCGTCGCCGGCGTCGGCACGAACGACACCCGGCACAGCCTGGAGCTGGCCCGCACGGCCGAACGAGCCGGAGCGCACGGACTGCTCGCGGTGACCCCGTACTACAACAAGCCGCCGCAGGAGGGCCTGTTCCGGCACTTCTCCGCCATCGCGGACGCGACAGAGCTGCCGGTCATGCTCTACGACATCCCGGGCCGCAGCGGTGTCCCCATCGACACCGAGACGATCGTCAGGCTCGCCCAGCACCCGCGCATCGTCGCCAACAAGGACGCCAAGGGTGACCTCGGCCGCGCCAGCTGGGCCATCGCCCAGTCCGGCCTGGCCTGGTACTCGGGCGACGACATGCTCAACCTCCCGCTGCTCTCCGTCGGCGCGGTCGGCTTCGTCTCCGTGGTCGGCCATGTGGTCACGCCGGAGCTGCGCGAACTCCTCGACGCCCACCTCACCGGTGACGTTCAGAAGGCCACCGAGATCCATCAGAAGCTGCTGCCGGTCTTCACCGGCATGTTCCGTACCCAGGGCGTCATCACCACCAAGGCCGCCCTCACCCTGCAGAAGCTGCCGGCCGGACCGCTGCGCCTCCCGCTCGTCGAGCTGTCGGACCATGAAACCGCTCAGCTCAAGATCGATCTGGCCGCCGGCGGGGTACAGCTCTGATCACAGACTTCACAACTGAATACGCGAAGACATGATCGATCGATACAAACCGACATGTCGGTCCACACCGGCATCGGTCCACACAGACAACAGCAAGTGCACGAATGTCATGCGCGCCACGTGCCCCCGCGGCACGTGGCGCGTGTGGTGAGGAGAGTCTTTTGAGTCATCCGCATCCTGAACTCGGCGCGCCGCCGAAGCTTCCCAAGAACGGCCTGCGTGTCACCCCGCTCGGAGGTCTGGGCGAGATCGGCCGCAACATGACGGTCTTCGAGTACAACGGCCGTCTGCTCATCGTCGACTGCGGCGTCCTCTTCCCCGAGGAGGAGCAGCCCGGTATCGACCTGATCCTGCCGGACTTCACCACCATCCGGGACCGTCTCGACGACATCGACGGGGTCGTGCTCACGCACGGCCATGAAGACCACATCGGCGGTGTCCCGTTCCTGCTCCGGCTGAAGCCGGACATCCCGCTGATCGGCTCCAAGCTGACCCTCGCGCTGATCGAGGCGAAGCTCCAGGAGCACCGCATCCGCCCGTACACCCTTGAGGTCACCGAGGGGCACCGCGAGCGGATCGGCCCGTTCGACTGCGAGTTCGTCGCGGTCAACCACTCCATCCCGGACGCCCTGGCCGTCGCCATCCGCACACCCGCGGGCATGGCGGTGCACACCGGCGACTTCAAGATGGACCAGCTCCCGCTGGACCGCAGGCTCACCGACCTGCCCACCTTCGCCAAGCTCGGCGAGGAGGGCATCGACCTCCTGCTCTCGGACTCCACCAACGCGGAGGTCCCGGGCTTCGTCCCGCCCGAGCGCGACATCTCGAACGTCCTGCGACAGGTCTTCGGGAGCGCGCAGAAGCGGATCATCGTGGCGAGCTTCGCCAGCCACGTCCACCGCATCCAGCAAATCCTCGACGCCGCCGACGAGTACGGGCGCAGGGTCGCCTTCGTCGGCCGCTCGATGGTCCGCAACATGGGTATCGCCCGCGACCTGGGCTATCTCAGGGTCCCGGCCGGTCTGGTCGTCGACGTCAAGACACTTGACGACCTTCCCGACCACGAGGTCGTCCTGGTCTGCACGGGCTCCCAGGGCGAGCCGATGGCCGCGCTCTCGCGCATGGCCAACCGCGATCACCAGATCCGGATCGTCCAGGGCGACACGGTCATCCTGGCGTCGTCCCTCATCCCGGGCAACGAGAACGCGGTCTACCGCGTGATCAACGGCCTGACCCGATGGGGCGCGAACGTCATCCACAAGGGCAATGCCAAGGTCCATGTCTCGGGCCATGCCTCGGCCGGCGAGCTCCTGTACTTCTACAACATCTGCAAGCCCAAGAACCTGATGCCGGTCCACGGCGAATGGCGCCATCTGCGCGCCAACGCCGAGCTGGGCGCGCTGACCGGGGTCCCCAAGGACCACATCGTCATCGCGGAGGACGGCGTGGTGGTCGACCTGGTCGACGGCAGGGCCAGGATCGTGGGCAAGGTCCAGGCCGGCTATGTGTACGTGGACGGCCTGTCGGTCGGCGATGTCACCGAGACCTCCCTCAAGGACCGCCGCATCCTCGGCGACGAGGGCATCATCTCGGTCTTCGTGGTGGTCGACTCCACCACGGGCAAGGTCGTCGGCGGCCCGCACTTCCAGGCCCGCGGCTCGGGTATCGAGGACACCGCGTTCTCCGCCGTACTGCCCAAGGTCGAAGAGGCCATCGGCAAGGCGGCCTCGGACGGCGTCGCCGAACCGCACCAACTCCAGCAGCTCGTGCGCCGCACGGTGGGCAAGTGGGTCTCGGACACGTACCGCAGGCGCCCGATGATCCTGCCCGTGGTGGTCGAGGTCTGACGTAACCGGCGTATCTGACGCACCGTCCGATGCGCCACCTGGAGCGGGGGGTCTCGATTTGCTTCGAGGCCCCCCGCTCCAGTACGTTTACGGCTCCACCTCAACGGGAACCCGGGTAAATCATATGCCTGGAGCTTCCGAGGCGGGTGGGAATCCGACTCGAATCACTCTGGTAAAGTCGGAATCGCTGGAAAGGGAAACGCGAAAGCGAAGAACTGGAAGGCGGCCCCGCTCCGACGGGGAATCGGACACGAAAGAGTCTGATAGAGTCGGAAACGCAAGACCGAAGGGAAAAGCCCGGAGGAAA
>NZ_JBFAZD010000039.1:0-73543 GCF_040681655.1 Streptomyces sp. NPDC051662 | reverse complement strand
AAGTACGTCCAGTACGAGGCCGATCCTCCGCCTTGCGATGCACGGCACCAGACGCCGCGGGCTGATCCGCGAAGATCGACCGGACAGGACCTAGACGCGTAAGGCGTGTCTTTGGCTCGGACGTATTCGTCTCAGTCCACCCGGACCCACTTCGCCCGGGACGGGACACCCGCGGAGTCGGTGACGAAGAGCATGTACCAGCCGGGCGGTACCAGTGCCCGGTCCTTCGGCACCTCGACCGTCACCGCGTCCTTGCTCTTACTGAGTGCCAGCTCGATCGAGCGCTGCTCGACATCCGTCGTGTGCGTCACGGCGCTCGGCCGCATCAGCCTCGCCTTCACGATCCGGTCGGGCCGGGCGGCGCGGAAGGTGGCCCGGCCGTCGCGGTCGACCTCACTCGGTCCCTCCCCCAGCGCCGGTCTGTTCTCACCGGCCCTGTCGCCCTGAAGATAGGGCGGCGTGTAGATCTCCACACGCTGTTCGAAGGTCCCGAGTCTGGTGTTGTCGGCGTCGCGGAAGAGCGGGTCGGAGCCGAAGGTGACCACACGGCCGTCGGGCAGCAGCAGCGCCTCCGAGTGGTAGTTGCGCCCCACGGTCGGGTCGGCGGCCGGCCGGAACGTATTGGTCCGCGGCTCGTAGAACTGCGCCTTGAGGATGTCGCTGGCGCTGCGCCCGCGGTAGTCGGAGGAGCCGCCGGTGGTGAACACCGTGTCGTCCGGGAGCAGCACGCTGCTCAGATAGCGGGTGCCCTGCGGCAGCCTGGGCCCTTCCTGGAAGGCCGGGCTGTCCTGCTTGAGGTCGACGATGGCCGTGCGGCCGGTGGCCTTGGAGGACTCACCGACGCCCCCGCCGCCGAGCAGCATCACCCGCTGGTCCTGCGCCGGCGGCAGCATCAGCGAGGCCGAGGTCTCCGTCTGGTCCGGCTCGCTGAGCCCGCCGACCTCGGTGAAGGTGTTCTTCGCGAGATCCCAGAGCCCCGGCTGCCGGCCCTTCTCGGCGGGCCCGTATCCCGCGTTGGAGCCCGAGTAGAAGAGCTTGCCGCCCTTGGTGAGGAAGAGCGCGGGATAGGTCGGGAAGTAGCGGGTGGGGCCCTTGGACCACGCCTTGGTCGTCGGGTCGTACAGCTCGTTGTCCCCGGTGAGTACGGCGCCGACGTCGTCGAGACCGGAGACGGCGAGCACCTTCCCGTCGTCCAGGGTGACCAGCGTGGGGTACCAGCGGGCCTCCTTCATCGGGTTCACGGGGACATACTTCTCGGCCCTGGGGTCGAACTCGTACGCGGATCTGATGCCCTGGAAGTCCTGCTTCTCCGTGGTGAGTTTCTGCGCGAGGCCATAGAGATTGTCCGCGTCCTTGCCCGTGAGCCCGACGATCTCGTACTGCGCGGCCTGGGTGGTCAGCCCTCGGGGGCCCTTCTCGGCCGCCTCCACGAACACCCGCGCCTCGCCCGCCGTCACCTTCGTACGCCAGGGCAGCATCCGGCCGCCCTGCCCGTACCCGACCTTGAGTTCCTTCTTCGCCCTGGGCACGGTGACATCGAACTTGCTGATGAACTCGACGCCCGAGGGGGAGCGGAAGCGGGTGCCCTTCTTGAAGGTGTGGGCCCGGTCCGGGTTCTCGTTCTTGACCCGCATCCGGCCGCCGGCCCGCTCCACCTCGCCGTCGAGGACCTCGTAGCGTGCTGTGCCGCCCGCCACCAGCAGCCGTCCGTCGGGGAGTTGGGAGTGGCCCGAGCAGAAGAAGTCCTCCGGGGTGGGGATCTTCTTGAAGGAGTTGTCGGCCGGGTTCCAGAGGATCGTGTCGAACGACCCCTCGTCGAACTTCTTCTGGTTGTTGCCGGAGCCGGCGATGATCAGCACCTTGCCGGTGTGCAGCAGGGCCGCGTGGATCGCGTTCGTACGGTATTGCTTCGGGACGTCGAGGATCTCCCAGGAGCCGTACCGCTGTTTGTAGCCCGGCTGCGCGATCTTGTAGGCGTGGTATCTCTCCTGGGCGAAGGAGAGGGCCGCGGGGGCGTTGAGGGCGGCCAGCACCACCAGCGCCCCGCCGCCGAGCAGCGTCCTCTTGAACTTCTCCGACGGCCTGCGGCGCGGCCGGTGGCGCTGGGGCATGGGTCAGTTCCCTCCTGTCGTCGTCACAGGTGTCACGGCGAACGCCGGCGCCGGTTCCAGCTCCAGTTCCGGTTCCAGCTCCAGTTCCGGCTCCGGGGCCGAGGCCGGCTGCGGGGCCGGTTCCAGGACCGGCGCCGGGTCCTCGACGGCTTCCACGCGGGTACGTACGGCGCGCCTCTCGGCACGCTCGGCCAGCAGCGTCCAGCACCAGACGCCCACCGGCGCGAGCGCGATCACCAGCGCCAGGACCGCCCAGGTGCGCATCGCCGCGTGGGTGTGGCCGAGGAACACCGACGCCACGAGCGAGGCGATCAGCACGGCGGCCCAGAAGAGATGGAGCCGGAAGGTCATCAGCCGGTCGGGGCTCGCCCGGCCGCCCTTGGGGGTGACCACGAACCGGCCGCGGGTACGGAGTACGGCCGAGATCAGCGACCTGAGGTAGACCGGCGCGGAGAGCGCGGACATCGCCATACCGGCGAGACCGCCCGAGCCCCGCGGCTCGTGGGGCGAGACGTTGTGCCGCCGGTTCCAGAGATAGAGCCCGATCTGCAGCGCGGCGGCGTCGCTGTAGAGCATCAGCAGGACCGAGGACGAGACCTGGGTGCCCGAGGCGCCGAACCAGAGGAAGAGAACGCAGCTGAGAATGCCGAGGAACCAGTTGACGGCGGTCATCGGGTAGTAGACGAGCATCAGCGTGTAGCTGAGCAGCCGGCCGGGCGGTACCCGGAACGGCGCCTTCCAGTACTGCTTGAGCAGCGTCTCGTACGTCCCTCGCGACCAGCGCAGCTGCTGGGTGAAGAAGTCGGTCCAGGAGGCGGGGCCCTCGCCCACGGCCAGTACGTCGGGGGTGTAGACGGAGCGCCAGAACCGGCCGGTGACGGGGTTCCTGGTGCGGTGCAGCTCGAACCCGGTGGCCATGTCCTCGGTGATCGAGTCGTACAGACCGCCGATCTGCATGACCGCCCTGACCCGCACGACATTGTTCGTACCGACGAACATCGGGGCGTGGTAGCGGTTGCCGGCCCGCTGGATCAGCGCGTGGAACAGGAACTGCTGGGACTCTGCGGCCTTGGTGACCGGCGCGCTGTAGTTGCCGTACACCTGGGGGCCGACGACGAAGGCGGTGTCCGGGTCGCGGAAGTAGCCCATCATCCGCTCCAGGAAGTTCGGGAGCGGTACGTGGTCGGTGTCGACCGAGGCGAAGAAGTCGTAGTCCTCGCCGTGCGTGGCGAGCCAGGCGTTGTAGTTGCCGTGCTTGGTGCGTGCCCGGTGCACGCCTCGTCGGCGGTTCCACTCCGGTATGCCGTGCCGGGTGAAGTGGCGCACCCCCAGCTCCTCGCAGAGCTCCCTGGCCGCGCTGTCGTCACCCTCGTCCAGCAGCCAGATGTCGAGCGGGCCGCGGTGGCGCAGCCGGACGGCTCCTTCGAGCGTGGCCCGCACCATGGCGAGCGGTTCCTTGCCCGGGACGTAGGTGGTGAGGAACGCGACGCGGGTGCCCGGTTCGGCGGGGACGGGTATGGGGTCCCTGGCGACCATCGTGGCGTGGGCGACCGAGGTGACGTTGACGAGCATGAAGAGGGCGATGAGCCCGATCGAGCCGAGCATCACCTGGTCGAAGACCACCAGCCAGCGGTCGCCGCCCTCGCGCTCGGTGCGGTGGGTGGGCCAGACCAGATAGACCAGCAGGGCACCGGAGAGCAGCGGCGCCAGGGCCATCAGCATGACGGCTCTTATTCGGTGGGGCTCGCGCGCGAGCAGACTCCGGTAGCGCACCCGGTAGGCCACGGCCAGGTCCGGTTCCCTGAGCGGGCCGGCCAGGCAGCTGTGGACGTCATAGTCGTACTCGAAATCCTCCGGCCGCACGGATGCCTCCAGCTGTCGCACCAGATTGATATCCCCACAAGAAAGGACATTTACCGGCGTGTCGACTTGAGGCGTCCGTGCGAGCGGTACTCCGTGCGGAGGTTACGGCGTACGGCTCAGCCGGCGAGGTGGCGCTCCACCGTCTCGACCTTCGAGGTGAGCCCGTCCGTGACCCCCGGCCGGATGTCGGCCTTGAGGACGAGCGAGACCCGCCCGGCGCGGGCCTCGACCGCGGCGACGGCACGCTTCACGACGTCCATCACCTCGTCCCACTCCCCCTCGACCGAGGTGAACATGGCGTCCGTACGGTTGGGCAGCCCGGACTCGCGGACGACACGGACGGCGTCGGCGACGTACTCGCCGACGTCCTCCCCCACGCCCAGCGGGCTCACCGAGAAGGCGACGATCATGCGCTCACCGTACCCTCGCGGCGCGCGCGGGCGGCGATGACCTCATCGTCGGCGGCGCGCTTGAGCTTGCGCTCGGCGAAGAAGCCGCCGGTCGGCAGGACGGACAGGACGAAGTAGAGGGCCGCGGTGCCGAAGGACCACTTGGTGCGGTTCCAGGCGTCCAGCCAGAAGACCACGTACAGCACGAAGAGCAGCCCGTGGACGGCGCCCATCACGGGGACCGCGTTGAAGTCCGTCGTGCGCTTGAGCACCGAGCAGACGAGGAGCAGCAGGAACGACACGGCCTCCGGGGCGGAGACCAGACGGAGGCGATGGAGGGAGGAGGCGGTCTTGATGTCCACGAGGAGGCACCTTCGGCATCGGGGGCAGACGTGATCTTGTGAATGTGTGCACAAGCGCGCTCTCATTGTGGCAGCCCGCCTTTGCCCGACCGTTATCAGGGTCCGGTCGGGGGCTGTCAGGGTCCGGTCGGGGGCGTTCCCGGACCTTGGGCCCTGTTCCCTGTCAGTGCCGCCCGTTACCTTCGATCCGTGGCTCAGTTCCGACTGCAAGGCAGCAAGGTGCTCGCCGTCGACATGACCGGCGACGCCGTCAAGGCGAAGAACGGCTCGATGGTCGCGTACGACGGCCGGATGGCGTTCAAGAAGATGTCCGGCGGCGGTGAGGGTCTGCGCGGGATGGTGACCCGCCGGCTCACCGGCGAACAGATGACCGTGATGGAGGTGAAGGGTCAGGGCACCTGCTACTTCGCCGACCGCGCGAGCGAGATCAGTCTTGTCTCGCTGCACGGCGACAAGCTCTTCGTCGAGGCGAGCAATCTGCTGTGCACGGACGCGGGGCTGCGTACCGGCACCTCGTTCACCGGCCTGCGGGGCGGTGCGTCCGGCACCGGCCTGTTCACGACCACCGTGGAGGGCATGGGCCAGGCCGCGATCATGTCGGACGGCCAGGCGGTGATCCTTCGGGTGACCCCGCAGTACCCGCTCTTCGTCGACCCCGGCGCCTATATCGCGCATCAGGGGAACCTCCAGCAGAAATTCCAGTCCGGCGTCAACTTCCGTACGTTCATGGGCGAGGGCTCGGGCGAGGCGTTCCAGATCCGCTTCGAGGGCGACGGGCTCGTCTACGTACAGCCCAGCGAGCGGAACACGATCGGGGGCGATGTCTGATGCCGTTCCGTGAGATCAACTCGAAGATGGTCGAGGCGACGGTCCTGCCCGGCCAGAAGATGTTCAGCCAGCGCGGCGCGATGCTCGCGTACCGCGGCGACGTCAGCTTCACCCCCAACATCCAGGGCGGCCAGGGCGGTCTGATGTCCATGATCGGGCGGCGGGTGGCCAATGAGGCGACCCCGCTGATGACGGTCGAGGGGAGCGGCACGGTGATGTTCGGCCATGGCGGCCATCACATCCAGGTGATCAATCTGGCGGGCGACACCCTGTATGTGGAGGCGGACCGGCTGCTCGCCTTCGACGGGACCCTCCAGCAGGGCACGATGTTCATGGGCTCGCAGGGCGGGGTCATGGGCATGGTGCGCGGGCAGGTGACGGGCCAGGGCCTGTTCACGACCACGCTCAAGGGCCATGGCGCGGTCGCGGTGATGGCGCACGGCGGGGTGATCGAGGTGCCCATCGCCCCGGGCCGTGAGATCCATGTGGACCCGCAGGCGTATGTCGCGCACCACGGCGATGTACGGAACAAGCTGTCCACGGCGCTCGGCTGGCGCGACATGGTCGGGCGCGGTTCCGGCGAGGCCTTCCAGCTGGAGCTGAGCGGCAGTGGCGCGGTGTACGTCCAGGCGTCGGAGGAGAAGCTGTGAGCGCGCCCATGATCCATGACCCGATGACGCTGCCGAGCGACGACAACGTCAACTCGTACACCTTCTGTGTGGAGTTGAAGGGGAGCCAGTGGTTCCTGCAGAAGGGGAAGATGATCGCCTACTACGGGCAGATCAACTTCGACGGCATCGGCCACGGCCGGTTCGAGCAGCTGTTGCGTACGAGCTTCCACTCACCGCTGCACGCCAGTGACTGGGTGGTGGCGGAGGGCAGCGGCAAGATGCTGCTCGCCGACCGCGCCTTCGACGTCAACTCGTTCGATCTGGAGGACGGCAATCTGACGATCCGGTCCGGGAATCTGCTGGCGTACCAGCCCACGCTGGCGCTGAAGCAGTCGATCGTGCCGGGCTTTCTGACGCTGATCGGTACGGGGAAGTTCGTGGCCGCGTCCAACGGGCCCGTGGTCTTCATGGAGCCGCCCCTGCGGGTGGATCCGCAGGCGCTGGTGGGCTGGGCGGACTGCCCGTCCCCGTGCCACCACTACGATCATGGTTATATGTCCGGAGTGCTGGGCGGGATCAGGTCGTTGACGGGGATCGGCGGTACGTCGGGCGAGGAGCATCAGTTCGAGTTCGTCGGGGCCGGGACGGTGCTGTTGCAGTCGACGGAGGCGCTGATGGCGGAGCAGCCGTTGGGCGCGGTCACCTCGGAGCCCGGGGTGCCGGGCGGTGGCGCTCCCTCCGGACACTCCGGGCATCAGGGGTCAGCCGGGTCCACGCCCCGGATGCCGGGGCAGCTCGGCGATCTCCAGCGTCGCTTCGGGCTGTGAGCGGTAGTCTGCGGAGTGTGACGTCGAACGCCTGCGCCCCTGGCCGGTGATCGGGTGCGCGGGGTCACATCCAGAGGCTTCGTACAGATTTCAACTTCTTAGGTAGAATCCATATATGGAGACCGAGACCGCCACCCGCTGGCTGACCGACGCGGAGCAGTGCGCCTGGCGCACCCATCTGGATGTCAACAAATTGCTGACGCACCAGTTGGAGAAAGATCTTCAGCCGTTCGGCCTGACCATGAACGACTACGAGATCCTGGTGAATCTCTCGGAGTCGGCGGAACGGCGCATGCGGATGAGTGACCTCGCGGCCACCACGCTCCAGTCCAAGAGCCGGCTCTCCCACCAGATCACCAGGATGGAGACCGCGGGGCTGGTCCGCCGGGAGAACTGCGAGTCCGACAGGCGCGGGCTCTACGCGGTCCTGACGGACCAGGGGATGGAGACCATGCAGAAGGTCGCGCCGCACCATGTCGCGTCCGTACGGAAGCACTTCATCGATCTGCTCACGCCAGAGGCGCTGGCGGAGCTGCGGGCGTCGCTGACACCGGTGGCCGAGCAGCTGCGCGGACGGCGCGGCAAGAGCTGATACGGGGTGGTGGCCGGGCCCGGTCGAGGGCTCGGCCACCACGGTCGCTCGACGGCGGCGTCGCCCGGCCGCCCTCGGCTCAGGCGCCTGTGTCGGTGCCTACGGTGCTGCCGGTGCTGAGGCGGCTGTCCGTGCTGAGGCGGCTGTCCGTGCTCGGGCGGCTGTCCGTGCTTACCGTGCCTACGGTGCTCGCGCCCTCCGCGCGGGGCAGGCGCAGCTCGAACCGGGCGCCGCCCTCCTGGGCCCCGCCGACCGTGAGCGTGCCGTCGTGGCGCGTGGCCACATCGCGCGCGATGGCCAGCCCGAGACCGGCGCCGCCGTCGTCGCGGCTGCGCGCGTCGTCGAGCCGTACGAACCGCTCGAAGATCCGCTCGCGCTCCGCCTCCGGCACCCCCGAGCCGTCGTCGGCCACCGCGAGCACCACCTGATCGCCCGACCGGTACACGGACGCGGTGACCGACGCGTGTGTGTGCCGCTGGGCGTTGTCGAGCAGATTCCCCAGCACCCGGGCCAACTGACCGCGCGATCCGGCCACTTCGAGCCCCGACCGGACATCGAGCGTGACCGGGACACGGTCGGTGGTCCGCTGCGAGACCTCCTCGCGGACCAGCGCGCCCAAGTCGAACCGCGCCCGGCCCGGCCGCTCCCCCGCGTCCAGCCGGGCCAGCAGCAGCAGATCCGCCGCGAGCTGCTGGAGCCGTACGGTGTCCGCGACCGCGCCCGGCACATCCAGCAACTCCGGGTGCGCGTCGCCCACTTCGAGCTGGGTACGGAGCGAGGCGATGGGGCTGCGCAGTTCGTGCGAGGCGTCCGCGACAAAGCGGCGCTGCCGCTCCACGGCGGCTTCCAGCGCGGTGAGCGTCTCGTTGGTCGTACGGGCCAGCCTGGCCACCTCGTCGTCCGAGGCGGGTTCCGGCACCCGGCGGGAGAGATCCGTCGAGGCGGTGATGGCCGCCATCTCGCGCCGGATGCCCTCCACGGGCCGGAACGCCCGCCGGGTCACCAGCCAGGTCACTCCCCCGACGACCAGCAGCAGGACGGGGAGCCCCACCAGCATGGAGACGGTGGTCGTGTTGACCGCGGCCTGCCGGTCGGCGAGCGAGGCGCCCGCGTGGACGACGACCGTCTCGCCCGCGCGGTCGGTCACCTCGACGGCGGCGAAGCGGTAGTCACCACTCTCGCCGTCGACCGTCGCGCGGCCGGTGGTGAAGGAGGAGCGGTCGCTGATCTCGCCGACCGCGGGGTCGTCGTCATCGCCCCCGTTGTCGTCACCGTCGTCGTCGACCCCGCTGTCGTCCGTGCCGCTGTCGTCGTCGGCGCCGTCGTCGTCATCACCAGGTGTGGCGGTCGCCCCCGGGGCGGGGATCCGCACGGGAGTCACCGCGGACACCGCCGTACCACTGATCCTCTGGAGGTCCTTGGTCGCCGCGAGCAACCTGCCGCCCTCGTCGGTGACCTGTACGGGGTGTTCCGGATTGTCCGGCAGGTCGAGCCGGGCGTACGAGGCCCGGTCGGTCACCAGGGAGGCGATGTCCAGGGCGACTTCGCGGGCCGCCCGATCCGCGCCGCGGTCGGCCTGGCCGGTGAGGTTCGAACGGAGCGAGAGAACGACCGCGATCCCGGCGGCCACCAGCGCGACCGCCACGACGGCCGTCGCGCCGAGCGAGGCCCTGGCCCGTACGGAGGACGCGAACCGGCGTCTGCCCACGCTCATGACGCGACCAGCCGGTAGCCGGCGCCGCGCACCGTCTGGATGGCCGCGGCCCCGAGCTTGCGCCGCAGGGCGCTGATATAGACCTCGATGATGTTGGGGTCGCCGTCATAGGCGAAGTCCCAGACGTGCTCCAGGATCTCCGGTTTGCCGACCACTTCCCCGGCCCTGACCGCCAGTTGCTCCAGCACGGCGAACTCCTTCGCGGTGAGCGCCACTTCGGTCCCGTCCCGGAAGACGCGGCGGGCGGCGGTGTCGACGCCGAGGCCCCCGATCCTCAGCACCGGCGAGGCGCCGGACGAACCGCGGCGGCGCAGCAGGGCCTTGACCCGGGCGACGAGCACGACGTAGGAGAACGGCTTGGTCAGATAGTCGTCGGCGCCGGTGTCCAGCCCCTCCGCCTCGTCGTACTCGCCGTCCTTCGCGGTGAGCATCAGGATCGGTACGTCATGACCGGCCGCGCGCAGCGCGGCGCAGACGCGGTAGCCGTTCATGCCGGGCAGCATGATGTCGAGCACGACCAGGTCGTACACGCCCTCGCCCGCCCGGTGCAGCCCTTCGAGGCCGTCGTGGACGACATCGACGGCGAAGCCCTCGGCCCTCAGCCCCTTGGCGAGCGACACCGCGAGCCGCTTCTCGTCCTCCACGATCAACAAACGCATGGCCTCAGCTTCCCAAACCGAACCTGAAGATCACTTCAGGTGGCTTCAGGCTGGCTTCAGCTTCGCTCCGCCACATTGAAGTCGTTCCACACGGACTGCACGGACCGACTCGGGGAGGACCCCTCATGAAGCGCAATCTCGCCATCGCGGCCATCACCATGGCGGCACTGATCGGCGGCGGCACCTACACGGCGGTCGCCATGGGAGACGACGACGGCCGGGGCACGGGTACGGCGACGCTGCCCACGCCGGTCGCGAAGCTGGGGACGATGTCGGACGACTCCGGGAACGACATCCTGGACGACTCCGGGAACGACGGGAAGGACGACGGGAAGGACGACCGCGCGCCGGTGAAGCGGCAGCCGGCCGCCGGGAGCGGTACGGGCCTGACCGCGAGCGAGGCCGCCGCCGCGGCGCTGAAGGAGTACCCGGGCGCCGTGGCCTCCGTCGAGCGGGACGACGACGGGGACCGCCACTGGGAGGTCGACCTGTTCGGCAAGGACAACCGCTGGCACGAGCTGCGGGTGGACGCGGCCAACGGCGCGGTACGGGTGGACCGCGACGACGACGGGGACGACGACGACCACGGTGATGACCGTGCCGCGCTGCGCGCCGCCTCGCTGGACGTCCAGCGCGCGACGGCGGCCGCCCTCGCCTCGGTACCCGGGGCGGTGACCTCCGCCGAGATCGACGACGACCACAACGGCCGCTGGGAGATCGATGTACGGGGCGAGGACGGCCGTACGCACGAGATGACCGTCCACGCCAAGACCGGCAAGGTCACCGTGGACAGGGACGACGACAGCTGGAACGACGACGGCCGCGACGACCGGGGCGACGACGGCTACGACGACTGAGCCGACTCGGACGCCTCACCGGCGCGGTCTCCCGCACGCCGCCCGGCCTTCTCGGCCGGGCGGCCGACCGCCAGGAGATCGCGCCGTCCGTCAAGCGCCGTCCGTCAAGCGCCGTCCGTCAGCCCCGCCACCAGTTCGTCCGCCGCCGCGTACGGGTCCAGTTCCCCCGCCACGACCCGGTCCGCCAGCGCGCCCAGTCGCCGGTCGCCGTGCAGATCGCCGATGCGCCGGCGGAGCGTGGTGACGGCGATGGTCTCCACCTCATGGGCGGCACGGCGGGCGCGGCGCCGGGTGAGGGCGCCGTGCTCCTCCAGCCAGGCGCGGTGCTTCTCCAGGGCCTCCACCACCTCGTCGATGCCCTCGCCCCGCGCGGCGACGGTCTTGACGATGGGCGGTCGCCAGTCGCCTGGCCCCCGGGATTCACCGAGGCCCAGCATGTGGTTGAGCTCGCGGGCGGTCGCGTCGGCGCCGTCGCGGTCCGCCTTGTTGACCACGTACACATCGCCGATCTCCAGGATCCCGGCCTTGGCCGCCTGGATGCCGTCGCCCATGCCCGGCGCGAGCAGCACCACGGACGTGTCGGCCTGGGAGGCGATCTCGACCTCGGACTGGCCGACCCCGACGGTCTCCACCAGGATCACGTCGCAGCCCGCCGCGTCCAGCACCCGGATCGCCTGCGGAGCGGCCCAGGCGAGCCCGCCGAGATGGCCGCGGGTCGCCATGGAGCGGATATAGACGCCGGGGTCGGAGGCGTGCTCGGACATCCGGACGCGGTCGCCGAGCAGCGCTCCGCCGGAGAAGGGGGACGAGGGGTCGACGGCCAGGACCGCGACCCGCTTGCCCGCCTTGCGGTACGCGGTGACCAGCGCGGAGGTCGAGGTCGACTTGCCGACACCGGGCGATCCGGTCACCCCGACGACATACGCGTTGCCCGCGAGCGGCGCCAGCGCGGCCATCACCTCGCGCAGCTGCGGGGACGCCCCCTCGACCAGTGAGATCAGCCGGGCCACGGCCCGCGGCCGGCCCTCTCGCGCCTGAGCCACCAGCTCGGGGACGTCCTGCATCACAGCTCCGTTCCTTCGATCCGCACCCGCACCCGCACCGCGTTCCCGCCCGGTCCCTACCGGGCCACGCGCAGGACCAGCGCGTCACCCTGGCCACCGCCGCCGCACAGCGCCGCCACGCCGGTCCCGCCGCCGCGCCGCTTCAGCTCCAGCGCGAGATGGAGGACGAGCCGGGCGCCGGACATGCCGATCGGATGCCCGAGGGCGATCGCGCCGCCGTTCACATTCACCTTTTCCGGGGAAACCCCGAGGTCCTTCATTGACTGCACCGCGACGGCCGCGAACGCCTCGTTGATCTCGATGAGGTCGAGGTCCTCGACGCCGATGCCCTCCTTCTTCAGGGCGTGCTGGATCGCGTTCGACGGCTGGGACTGGAGCGAGTTGTCCGGGCCCGCCACATTGCCGTGCGCGCCGATCTCCGCGATCCAGTCAAGGCCCAGCTCCTGGGCCTTGGCCTTGCTCATCACCACGACCGCCGCCGCGCCGTCGGAGATCTGCGAGGACGTGCCGGCCGTGATCGTGCCGTCCTTGGCGAACGCGGGCCGCAGCTTGGCCAGGGACTCCACGGTCGTCTCGGCGCGGATGCCCTCGTCCTGCGAGAAGAGCACCGGATCGCCCTTGCGCTGCGGGATCTCCACGGGCGTGATCTCGGCCTCGAAGACACCGTTCTTCTGCGCCGCCGCGGCCCGCTGGTGGGAGAGCGCGCCGAACTCGTCCTGCGGGGCGCGCGCGATGCCCAGCCGGGTGTTGTGCTTCTCCGTCGAGGCGCCCATGGCGATGTCCTCGAACGAGTCCGTCAGCCCGTCGTAGGCCATCGAGTCGAGCATCTCCACGGCGCCGTACTTGTAGCCCTCACGGGACTTGGGGAGCAGGTGCGGGGCGTTGGTCATCGACTCCTGGCCGCCCGCGACCACCACCTCGAACTCACCGGCGCGGATCAGCTGGTCGGCCAGCGCGATCGCGTCGAGTCCGGAGAGACAGACCTTGTTGACGGTGAGCGCGGGGACGCTCATCGGGATGCCGCCCTTGACGGCGGCCTGACGTGCCGGGATCTGCCCCGCCCCGGCCTGGAGCACCTGGCCCATGATCACGTACTGCACCTGGTCGCCGCTGATCCCGGCCCGGTCCAGCGCCGCCTTGATCGCGAAGCCGCCCAGCTCCGCGCCGGAGAAGGACTTCAGCGAGCCCAGGAGCCGCCCCATGGGGGTGCGGGCGCCCGCGACGATCACAGACGTGGTGGTGTTCGTATCCGACATGAGACGCGATCCCCTTTGCGTACAGCTTGAGGAGTGAACGAGGGTTTACTTTCAATGTACTGAGCGGTTCTCCCACCGGTCACCAGGCAGCGCGTGTGATCGCGCGCACGTTGCGTAATCACCGCGGTACCGCTGCACTGTCCCCATGCTGACGCGAATCGACCACATCGGAATCGCCTGCTTCGACCTCGACACGACCGTCGAGTTCTACCGGGCGACCTACGGCTTCGAGGTCTTCCACACCGAGGTCAACGAGGAGCAGGGCGTACGGGAGGCCATGCTCAAGATCAACGAGACGTCCGACGGCGGGGCTTCGTACCTCCAGCTCCTCGAACCCATCCGGGAGGATTCGGCCGTCGGGAAATGGCTGGCGAAGAACGGCGAGGGTGTTCACCACATCGCGTTCGGTACGGCGGATGTCGACGGTGACGCCCAGTCGGTCCGTGACAAGGGCGTACGCGTTCTGTACGACGAGCCGCGCACCGGCTCCATGGGCTCCCGCATCACGTTCCTCCACCCCAAGGACTGCCACGGCGTACTCACGGAACTGGTCACCTCCCGCCCGGAGCACTGACCTTAAGGATTCCCGGCCCGGTAGAGTGGGGCGCTCCGGGCCGGGGCCGGGCCGGGGCCGCGCCCCTGCCGTAGATCTGTCACCATTCCCCGGGGGGCCGTTCGCCGCGAACGGTGCTCAATTGGGCAGTTGCGACCAGGGGACGGATGGGACCGCGCAGTGCGGGGCTACGAACGCCAGGAGAGCCACCGAGCTGACGACGACCACCTCTCGCGGTTCGAAGCCGAGATGGACCGGCTGAAGACCGCGCGGGAGAAGGCCGTCCAGCACGCCGAGGACCTCGGTTACCAGGTCGAGGTCTTGCGCGCCAAGCTCCACGAGGCACGCCGTACGCTGGCGACCCGTCCCTCGTCGTACGACAGCGGGGACCTCGGCTATCAGGCCGAACAGCACCTGCGTAACGCCCAGATGCAGGCGGAGCAGATGCGCGCGGACGCCGAGCGCGAGCTGCGGGACGCACGCGCCCAGACGCAGCGCATCCTCCAGGAGCACGCCGAGCACCAGGCCAGGCTCCAGGCCGAGCTGCACGCCGAGGCCGTCCAGCGCAGGCAGCGGCTCGACCAGGAGCTGGCCGAGCGCCGGCAGACCGTCGAGTCGCATGTCAACGAGAACGTCGCCTGGGCCGAGCAGCTGCGCGCCCGTACCGAATCCCAGGCCCGCCGGCTGCTCGACGAGTCCCGTGCCGAGGCCGAGCAGTCCCTGGCCGCCGCCCGCGCGGAGGCCGCCCGGGTCACCGAGGAGGCACGGCGGCGGCTGGGCGCGGAGTCCGAGGCGACCCGCTCCGAGGCGGAAGCCATCCTGCTGCGGGCCCGCAGGGACGCCGAGCGGCTGCTGAACGCCGCCTCCTCGCAGGCGCAGGAGGCCACCAGCCACGCCGAGCAGCTGCGTACGTCCACCACCGCCGAGGCCGACCAGGCCCGCCAGCAGGCCGCCGAGCTGGGCCGCGCGGCCGAGCAGCGGATGCAGGAGGCGCAGGAACGGCTGCGGGAGGCCCGCGCCGAGGCCGAGAAGATCGCCGCGGAGGCCAAGGAGACCGCGGTCAAGCGGGTGGCCGCCGCCGAGTCGCAGAACGAACAGCGCACCCGTACGGCCAAATCGGAGATCGCGCGACTGGTCGGTGAGGCCACGAAGGAGGCCGACGCCACCAAGGCCGAGGCCGAGCAGGCGCTCGCCGACGCCCGCGCGCAGGCCGAGAAGCTGGTCGCGGAGGCCGCCGAGAAGGCCCGTACGGTCGCCGCCGAGGACACCGCGGCCCAGCTGGCCAAGGCGGCCCGTACCGCCGAGGAGGTGCTGACCAAGGCGTCCGACGACGCGAAGGCCACCACCAAGTCCGCGAGCGAGGAGGCCGAGCGGATCCGCCGCGAGGCCGAGGCCGAGGCGGACCGGCTGCGCGGCGAGGCGGCGGAACAGGCCGACCAGCTCAAGGGCGCGGCCAAGGACGACACCAAGGAGTACCGCGCCAAGACGGTCGAGCTCCAGGAGGAGGCGCGCAGGCTGCGCGGCGAGGCCGAGCAGCTGCGGGCCGACGCGGTCGCGGAGGGCGAGCGGATCCGCGGCGAGGCGCGCCGCGAGGCCGTCCAGCAGATCGAGGAGGCGGCCAGGTCCGCCGAGGAACTGCTGACGAAGGCCAAGGCGGACGCCGACGAGCTGCGCTCCGGCGCCACCACGGAGAGCGAGCGGGTACGCACGGAGGCCATCGAGCGCGCCACGACGCTGCGCCGGCAGGCCGAGGAGACCCTGGAGCGCACCCGCGCCGAGGCCGAGCGGCTGCGCGCCGAGGGCGAGGAGCAGGCCGAGGCCACGAAGGCCGCCGCCGAGCAGGCCGCGGCCGAGCTGCGCGAGGAGACCGAGCGGGGCATCGAGTCCCGTAAGGACGAGGCCGCCGGCGAGCTGACACGGCTGCACACGGAGGCGGAGCAGCGGCTGTCCTCCGCCGAGGAGGCGCTCACCGACGCCCGAGCGGAGAGCGAGCGGATCCGGCGGGAGGCCGCCGAGGACACCGACCGGCTGCGCGCCGAGTCCAACGAGCGGATCCGTACGCTCCAGGCACAGGCAGAGCGGGAGGCGGAGCGGCTGCGTGACGAGGCCGCCGCCGATGCCTCGCAGTCCCGCGCCGAGGCGGAGAACGCGGCCGTACGGCTGCGGTCCGAGGCCGCCACGGAGGCGGAGCGGCTCAAGACCGAGGCGCAGGAGAGCGCCGACCGGATCAGGGCCGAGGCCGCCGCCGCGGCGGAGCGGGTGGGCACCGAGGCCGCCGAGGCGCTGGACGCCGCGCAGGAGGAGGCGACCCGCCGCCGCCGCGAGGCCGAGGAGACGCTGACGGCCGCCCGCGGCGAGGCGGACCAGGAGCGCGAGCGGGCCCGCGAGCAGAGCGAGGAGCTGCTCGCCTCGGCCCGTAACCGCGTCGAGGAGGCCCAGGCAGAGGCGCAGCGGCTGGTCTCGGAGGCGGACTACCGCGCCACGGAGCTGGTGGCCGCCGCCGAGCAGACCGCCCAGCAGGTACGGGACTCCGTCGCCGGGCTCCAGGACCAGGCCGAGCAGGAGATCACCGGGCTGCGGGCCGCCGCCGAGCACGCGGCCGAGCGGACGAAGACGGAGGCGCAGGAGGAGGCCGACCGGGTACGCGCGGACGCGTACGCGGAGCGGGAGCGCGCCACCGAGGACGCCAACCGGGTCCGGGCCCGGGCGCAGGAGGAGTCGGACGCCGCGCAGGTGCTCGCCGAGCGCACCGTCGGCGAGGCGATCGCCGAGGCGGAGCGGCTGCGCGCCGACACCGCCGAGTACGCACAGCGGGTACGGACCGAGGCGTCGAACTCGCTCGCCTCGGCGGAGCAGGACGCGTCCCGCACCCGCGCCGAGGCCCGCGAGGACGCCAACCGGATGCGCGGCGACGCCGCGGGCCAGGCCGACCGGCTCATCGGCGAGGCCACCGGCGAGGCGGAGCGGATGCGCGCGGAGGCCGCCGAGACGGTGGGCGCCGCACAGCAGGCCGCCGAGCGGCTGCGGGCCGAGGCCGAGCAGTTCAAGCGGGACACCGAGGCCGCCGCGGAACGGCTCAGGACCGAGGCCCAGGAGGAGACGGACTGGCTCCTGGACGAGGCGCGCAAGGACGCGGCCAAGCGCCGCGCGGACGCCGCGGAACAGGCCGACCAGCTCATCAACAAGGCCCAGGAAGAGGCGCTTCGGGCCGCCACCGAGGCCGAGACGCAGGCCGATACGATGGTGGGGGCCGCCCGCAAGGAGGCGGGCCGTATCACCGCGGAGGCCACCGTCGAGGGCAACTCCCTGGTGGAGAGGGCCCGTACGGACGCGGACGAACTGCTCGTCGGAGCGCGCCGGGACGCGACGGCCGTCCGGGACCGGGCCGAGGAGCTGCGTGTGCGCGTCGAGGGCGAGATCGAGCAACTGCACGAGCGGGCCAGGCGCGAGACGTCCGAGCAGCTGAGAACAGCGGGCGAGCGTGTCGACAACCTGATGAAGGCGGCCAACGAGCAGCGCGCCGAGGCCGAGGCGAAGGCCAAGGAGCTGGTGGCCGAGGCCAATTCGGAGGCGAGCAAGGTCCGTATCGCCGCCGTGAAGAAGGCCGAGGGGCTGCTCAAGGAAGCCGAGCTGAAGAAGAGCGAACTCGTCAGGGAAGCCGAAAAGCTGCGTGCGGACGCCGCTCAACAGGCCAAACAGACGGTCGACGAGGGCAAGCGCGAACTCGATGTACTGGTCCGCAGACGAGAGGACATCCAGGCCGAGATCTCCCGTGTTCAGGACGTACTCGAAGCGCTGGAGTCATTCGAGGCACCTGCCGTGCCCGCGAAGGACAACCCCGTCAAGGCGGGTGCGGCGGCGGGGACCACCCGTTCGAGTGGCAAGTCTTCCGACAGCTAGCCACTCAAAAGGCTGGACATTCTCCATATCAAACCCGCATCAGCTCGATGACACGCCGCTTCGGCCCCTAGGATTCCCCCTATCACCTCACCGGTCTCATTCGACAGGAACCCCATGAGCGACACTTCCTCCCCATTCGGCTTCGAGCTCGTGCGGCGTGGTTACGACCGCGGTCAGGTGGACGACCGCATTACCAAACTCGTCGCCGACCGTGACAGTGCCCTGGCCCGCATCACCTCTCTGGAAAAGCGCATCGAGGAGCTCCACCTCGAAACGCAGAACGCCCAGGCCCAGGTCAGCGACGCGGAGCCGTCGTACGCCGGCCTCGGCGCCCGCGTCGAGAAGATCCTCCGCCTCGCCGAGGAGGAGGCGAAGGACCTGCGCGAGGAGGCCCGCCGCGCGGCCGAGCAGCACCGCGAGCTGGCCGAGTCGGCGGCGCAGCAGGTGCGCAACGACGCCGAGTCGTTCGCCTCGGAGCGCAAGGCCAAGGCCGAGGACGAGGGCGTCCGTATCGTCGAGAAGGCGAAGGGTGACGCCGCCACGCTGCGCTCGGAGGCGCAGAAGGACGCGCAGTCCAAGCGTGAGGAGGCCGACGCGCTCTTCGAGGAGACCCGCGCCAAGGCCGCCCAGGCCGCCGCGGACTTCGAGACGAACCTCGCCAAGCGGCGTGAGCAGTCGGAGCGCGATCTGGCGTCGCGTCAGGCGAAGGCCGAGAAGCGTCTGGCCGAGATCGAGCACCGCGCCGAGCAGCTGCGGCTGGAGGCCGAGAAGCTGCGTACGGACGCGGAGCGCCGGGCCCGTCAGACCGTCGAGACGGCCCAGCGTCAGTCCGAGGACATCGTGGCGGACGCGAACGCCAAGGCCGACCGGATCCGCAGCGAGTCGGAGCGCGAGCTGGCGGCGCTCACCAACCGCCGCGACTCGATCAACGCCCAGCTGACCAACGTCCGCGAGATGCTGGCCACGCTGACCGGTGCCGCGGTGGCCGCCGCCGGCTCCCCGGCCGACGACGAGCCGATCTCGCGCGGCGTCCCGGCCCAGCAGTCGCGCTGATCCAGGGCGAACGCCGGTCGGTGGCGCTTCTCCGGCCGGATAACGATCGCGTCGGATAACGATCGCGCGAAGCCCCCCGTCACTCCGGTGGCGGGGGGCTTCGTGCCGTCTTAGGTTGGTCCGCATGATCGAGGTCCTCGGGCTCACCAAACGCTTCGGCCGCAAGGTGGCGGTCGATCAACTCTCCTTCCAGGTGAGACCGGGGGTGGTGACGGGCTTTCTGGGCCCCAACGGCGCGGGCAAGTCGACCACGATGCGCATGATGCTCGATCTGGACAACCCGACCAGCGGCTTGGTACGGATCGACGGCAGGCACTACCGCGAGCTGGCGGAGCCGCTCAAGCACATCGGGGCGCTGCTGGAGGCCAGAGCGATGCATGGCGGCCGGACCGCGTACAACAATCTTCTCTGTCTGGCGCAGAGCAATCGCATCCCGGCGAGCCGGGTGAACGAGGTGCTGGACATGGTCGGGCTCAGCGCCGTCGCGAAGAAGAAGCCGAAAGGTTTCTCTCTCGGAATGGGGCAGCGGCTCGGGATCGCCTCCGCGCTCCTGGGCGATCCCGAGATCCTGATGTTCGACGAACCGGTGAATGGTCTGGACCCCGAAGGCATCCACTGGGTACGCAATCTGATGAAGGCTCTGGCCCGCGAGGGACGCACCGTCTTCGTTTCGAGCCATCTGATGAGCGAAATGGCGCTGACCGCCGACCATTTGATCGTGATCGGTCAGGGCCGGCTGCTGGCGAACACCTCGATGGCCGACTTCATCCGGGAGAACTCCCGCAGTTACACGCGGCTGCGTTCGCCGGAGCGCGGGCGGCTCCAAGACGCCCTGCGCGACGCGGGGTTCACGGTGGTCGAGGCCGAGGACGGCGTACTGGAGATCGACGGCGCGTCCACCGAGGAGCTGGGGGAACTGGCCGCGCGGCACGGGATCGTGCTGCATGAGCTGAGTTCCCAGCGCGCCTCGCTCGAAGAGGCGTTCATGCGGATGACGGCGGAGTCGGTGGAGTATCACGCCCACGCGGGCCCCGGCGGCGGGCCGGAGCCGGCGGGCCCCCGATGGGGCGCGGACCCGGGCGCGGGCCGGAGCGGGGACCGGCGGAGCGAGGGGGTCTGACATGGCATCGGTAACGGCGGTCCTCCGGTCCGAGTGGACCAAGATCCGTACGGTCTCCTCCACGACCTGGACGCTGATCAGCGCCCTGGTGGTGACCGTGGCGCTGGGCGCCGCGCTGTCCGCGGTGCTGAACTCGCAGTTCGGGGATCTCTCCAGGGAGGAGCGGGCCACCTTCGACCCGACGTACACCAGCTTCTCGGGGATGGTCCTCGGTCAGCTGGCGATGGTGGTCTTCGGGGTGCTGGTGGTCGGCTCCGAGTACACCTCGGGCATGATCCGCACCTCGCTGGCCGCCGTGCCGCGGCGCGGCACGTTTCTCTTCTGCAAGATCCTGGTGGCCGGGGTGCTGGCGCTGGTGGTCGGGGTGCTGACCGGATTCCTCGCCTTCTTCGTGGGCCAGGCGCTGCTCGGCGAGCACGGTACGACCATCGGCGAGCCGAATGTGCTGCGCGCGGTGATCGGCAGCGGGCTGTACATGACACTGATCGCGCTCTTCTCGATGGGGGTGGCGGCGATGCTGCGCAGCTCCGTCCTCTCGCTCGGCATCCTGATGCCGTTCTTCTTCCTGGTCTCGCAGATCCTGGCGGCCGTTCCCGGCGCCAAGGAGGTCGCCCGGTACTTCCCCGACCAGGCCGGCCGCCAGATCACCCAGGTCGTCCCGAACGCGCTGAGCGCCAGCCCCGCCCCCTACGGGCCATGGGCCGGTCTCGGGATCATGGCCCTGTGGGTGGTGGCGGCGCTGGCGGGCGGATACGCGGTCATGAAGAAGCGGGACGCGTAGGCTCACACCGGGGAGACTCCGCCCGTCGCGGCGCTCCGCACCATCTCGTACGAGGGAATCACCCGGCGACGCCCCGTCGTAACGACTTGGCCGGAACCGTCAAGGCACGGATATCCTCGTAACTCTTACGGGGGCTTCAGGTCAGGAACGGCCACGGCCCCGACGACCTGACCTGTCGATGGGGCTGGAGAATGATCGAGGCAGTCGGCCTGACCAAGCGCTACGGCGCCAAGACGGCCGTGTACAACCTTTCCTTCCAGGTGCGACCGGGGTATGTCACCGGTTTCCTGGGCCCCAATGGTTCCGGCAAGTCCACGACGATGCGGATGATCCTCGGTCTTGACCGGCCGACCGCCGGCCAGGTGCGGATCGGCGGGCACCCCTTCCGGCAGCTCCCGAACGCACCGCGCCAGGTGGGCGCGCTGCTGGACGCGAAGGCGGTGCACGGCGGGCGCAGCGCGCGCAATCATCTGCTGTCGCTGGCCCAGCTCTCCGGCATCCCGGCCGCCCGGGTCGACGAGGTCCTCGGGGTCGTCGGCCTCCAGGATGTGGCCAAGAAGCGTTCCAAGGGCTTCTCGCTCGGTATGGGCCAGCGGCTCGGTATCGCGGCGGCGCTCCTCGGCGATCCGCAGGTGCTGCTGTTCGACGAGCCGGTGAACGGTCTCGACCCCGAGGGCATCCTCTGGGTCCGGAATCTGATGAAGCAGCTGGCCTCCGAGGGCCGTACCGTCTTCGTCTCGTCCCATCTGATGAGCGAGATGGCGGTGACCGCCGACCATCTGATCGTGATCGGACGCGGTCGGCTGCTCGCCGATATGACGATCAAGGATTTCATTTCGGCCAACTCCGCGGACTTCGCCCGGGTGCGTACCCCGGAGACCGATCCGCAGCGGCGAGAGAAGCTGACCACGGCGCTCGCCGAGGCGGGCGGCCAGGTGCTGTCCGAGCCGGACGGCGCGCTGCGGATCACGGGGCTGCCGCTGTCGCGGATCAGCGATCTCGCGTACGAGGCGGAGGTACGGCTCTGGGAGCTCTCGCCGCACCAGGCGTCGCTGGAGGAGGCGTACATGCGGATGACCCAGAACGCCGTGGACTACCGTTCGACGGCCGACGCGCTGGAGGGCTTCGAGCCGCCCTATCAGCCGGGCTTCGGGCCGCCCCAGGGCTCCGAGGCGCCTGTCGTCCCGGAGGTGCCGCAGCAGGGCTGGTACGCCCCGCCGCCGCCCGGGGCCAACCCGTACGCGGGCGCTCCCCCGGCGACGGCAGCGGCACCGGCTCCGACACCGGCACCGGAGTCCGCACCGTCGGCCGCTCCCTCGGCGGCATCCGCCGCAGACATGACGAAGCGCGACAGCAACGAGGACGCCCGATGACGACCCCGTACCAGCAGCCTCCGCAGCCCCCGACGCCGCAGCAGACCCCGCAGCTGGAGGGTGGCGGCCCCACGGCCGGCTACACCTCGCCGATCCCGGTCCGCCGGACACATCTCGGCGACGCCCTGGCCTCCGAGTGGACCAAGCTCCGTTCCGTACGGTCCACGATGTGGACCCTCGGCGTCATGGTCGTGCTGATGCTGGGTGTCGGACTGCTCGCGGCCCTGGTGGTCTCCACCGTGTCGAGCGAGCCGGAGATCCCCAGCGGCCAGGACGCGCTCTCCCTCGGCTTCTTCGGTGTGCTGCTCGGCTCGATGTGCGTGATCACGCTGGGCGTGCTGACGATCGCGTCGGAGTACGGCACGGGCATGATCCGTACGACCCTCACCGCGTGCCCGAGCCGGGGCCGGGTGCTCGCGGCCAAGTCGCTGGTCTTCTTCCTGCTGGTCTTCGTGATCGCGATGGTGGTCACGATGACCGTCGCGGCGCTCCAGGTCTCGATCGTGGGCGCGGAGTCGCCCAACGCCAGGGGCTGGCTGCTGGCGACGGTCGGGGTCAGCCTCTATCTGGCGACGCTCGGACTGCTCTCGCTGGCGGTCGGCACGCTGGTCCGGCACTCCGCGGGAGCGATCACCCTCATGATCGGTGTGGTGCTGCTGCCGCTCGTGCTGGCGATGTTCATGTTCTCGGACTCGCTCACGACGCTGCGTGAGGCCCTGTTCGACTACTCGATCCCGAACCAGATGGCGGCGTTCTACAGCGAAGGCATCCGCGTCTCCGGGCCTTCGGGCTGGGAGCCGCTGTGGTTCCTGCTGGGCGTGACGGCGATCGCGTGGGTGGCGGCGTTCTTCGCGCTGGACAAGCGGGACGTCTGAGCGGTCCGGGCCGTGCCCGGTTCCGAGCCGTCCTGACCTCGGCCCGCCGCTCAGTACTTCGGCGCGTTACGGGACCGCTGCACCCGCGTGGTGCGGCGGTCCTTCGCGTTCCAGCACGCCTGGTGCCAGTGCCGCCGGTCATCGACACCGCCGTACTCCGGCCACGCCACCACATGCGGCACCGCGCCGGGGATCTCCTGGTCGCAGCCCGGGCAGCGGTAGCGCTTGCCCGCGGCGCTGGCCCCGGCGACATGGCGCACCGACCAGCCCTCGCCCTGCCAGGACTCGGACCGCTGGAAGCCGCCGTACCGGTCCCCCGCCTCGCCTGCTCGCTCGGTCGGGTTCTCGCCGCCTCGGGGGCGGTTGCGGCGCGGGGACACAGGACACCTCACGGGGCAGACAGCACGGTTCCCTCCAGCCTACGGCCCGCGACACGGGGTACACGCCCCTCGCGGCCCAGGTCCGTCCGGCGCGCGAAAGGCACTGACCGGACAATCGCAAGAATCTCCAAAGAGTGCCGTGCCTTTGGCACGTGTCAGACGTTGTTGCCAGTAGGGGGAGTCGCGTCGGCCGCAAGGAGGCATAAGGCGATGCGTGTGGGAGCTTTTGTACTGGCCGCCCAGTTCCCGGGCCAGGGACAGGGGGAGGCGCTGCACCGGGCGGTGCGCACCACGGAGTTGGCGGAGGAATCCGGGCTCGACTCGGTCTGGCTCGCCGAGCACCATTTCGTGCCGTACGGCGTCTGTCCGTCGGCCGTGACCCTGGCCGGAGTGCTGCTCGGCCGGACCCGACACATCCGGGTGGGAACGGCCGTCAGCGTGTTGCCGAACGTACATCCGGTGGCACTCGGCGAGCAGGCGGCGCTGCTGCATCTCGTCTCCGGCGGCCGGTTCACGCTCGGTGTGGGACGCGGCGGCCCCTGGGTCGATCTGGAGGTCTTCGGCACGGGCCTGAGGGCCTACGAGGAGGACTTCCCCGAGTCTCTCGCCCTGCTGCTGCGCTGGCTGCGCGAGCCGCGTGTGGGGGCATCGGGGGAACGTTTCCGCTTCCGCGAGGTCCCCGTCGTACCGCGCCCCGACGAGCTGATCGAACCGAGCACCGGCCCCGAGACGGTCATGGCCTGTACCTCGCCCAAGAGCGTCGAACTGGCCGCCGAGCACGGCCTGCCGATGCTGCTCGGCATGCACTGCGGCGACGAGGAGAAGGCGGAGATGGTCGCCCTGTGGCGTACGCACGCGCGCGCGGCGGGGCGTACGGCCGACGAGATCGCCGGCGCCGCGCATGTGTCGGCCGGGGTGGCGCAGATCGCCGACAGCGGCGCGGAGGCGACCGAGACGCTCGTCAAGGCGATGCCAGGCTGGCTGCGCCAGGGCCTCGGCGCCCATGTCACGGTCGACGGAAGGATCCGGGCGATGCGGGACCCCGTGGAGTACACCGAACTGCTCTGCGGCCTCCATCCGGTGGGCCCGCCCCGGCTGGCCGCGGACCGTCTCGCGGCCACCGCGGAGCGCACCGGCATCACCCGCTTCGCCCTGCTCGTGGAGGGCTCGGGTGATCTGGCGACGACGGAGGAGAACGTACGGCGGCTGGGCGCGGACGTACTGCCCCAACTCGTCTGAGGGACGCTGCCGCTCCGACACCGTGCCGTCGGGGCGCGGTGTGGAGCGGCAGCAAGAGGCGTCAGCAGTCCCGGAGTTGGGGTGACTGGTTGAGCAACTGGGCCCGCACCGAGGTGAAGCGGGCCAGCCGCTCGTCGACCGTGGGGTCCAACGGGAACACCGCGACACGGTGGCAGTTCTGGAATGCGAGACGCACCCCGAAGTGACGCTGAAGTGCACCGCGAATGGCATCACTCGCGAGCGCGCGCAACAGCTGACCACGTGCTTGCTCGTCCGGCGGGGGCGTCTGGTTGTCGGCGAACTGTCCACCGTCCACCTTCAGCTGTGCCACCAGAGAACTGATCATCTCCCATGCGTAGGGCAGGGAGGTCCGGACGCAGTCGACGAAAGCCGCTTCGTCGACCTCGCCTCGCTCGGCCTGATCCAACAGCGCCGGTGAGACGTCGAGCGACATGGGTTCTCCTCTCGCGACCCCGGGAGGCGGGGTCTTACGGGCAGGGAAGGAGGCGACGACGACGCAGCGTGCACGACCGGCGACCTCCTGCATCCACGTTAGGCGCGCTGTCCGGACCACACCAGCAGAATGGGAACACAACCGGCCAACAACGAACGGGGCTTCCGGGGCGAATCGCGCGCGGTGGCGGCGGTCGAGTAGCGTTGCCGACCATGCGTCTCGTCATTGCCCGCTGCTCCGTGGACTACGCGGGCCGGCTCACCGCCCACCTGCCCTCCGCTCCCCGTCTCATCCTGGTCAAGGCCGACGGGAGTGTGTCGATCCACGCCGATGACCGGGCGTACAAACCCCTCAACTGGATGTCACCGCCTTGCACGCTGAAGGAAGGCGCCGACGCGGACGCCGGCGTGTGGACCGTCGTGAACAAGGCGGGTGAGAAATTGATCATCACCATGGAGGAGGTCCTCCATGACTCCTCGCACGAACTGGGCGTCGATCCCGGCCTCATCAAAGACGGCGTAGAAGCACACCTTCAGGAGCTGCTGGCCGACCGAATCGAGACGCTCGGCGAGGGCTACACACTGATCCGCCGCGAGTACCCGACGGCGATCGGCCCGGTGGACATCCTGTGCCGGGACGCGGACGGCGTGACGGTCGCGGTGGAGATCAAGCGGCGCGGTGAGATCGATGGCGTGGAACAGCTGACGCGCTATCTGGAACTGCTGAACCGCGATCCCCATCTGGCGCCGGTGCGAGGGGTGTTCGCGGCGCAGGAGATCAAGCCGCAGGCGAGGGTGCTGGCGACGGACCGGGGCATTGGGTGCGTGGTGCTGGACTACAACGGGATGAGGGGCATCGAGGACGACAAGTTGCGGTTGTTCTGACGGGCAGTTGACCGCCGTCCCGTGACGAGGGGCCCGAGCGCTCGGCCGATGCCGCGCCCGGGCCCTTTCTCATGTCCGCACCGCCGCGCCCGCACCGTCACGTCCGTACCGTCATGTCCGTACCGCGCGATCACACCCTCACGTTTCAGTTAGAGGCTATCGCGAAACTTATTGACACTCCCACTCGGCATGGTTATAACTTATAACGAGCGCGAGAGCGAGTTACCCAACGGAGTGCGGTGGAGGTCGTCATGAACCCCGAAGGACTGGTCGAGGTCATCCTGCCCGGCAAGGTGGCGCCGGAAGGGCTGCGGATCAGGCGCGGAACCGTCCCCGCCGCGGGCCCGGGACAGGTCGTGATCCGGATGGAGGCGACCGGGGTCTCCTTCGCCGAGCAGCAGATGCGCCGTGGCAGGTACTACGACCAGCCGGCGTACCCCTTCGTGCCCGGCTACGACCTGGTCGGCACGGTGGTGGCGGCCGGCGAGGGGGTCGAGCCCGGCCTGACGGGCACCCGGGTGGCCGCGCTGGTCAAGGTCGGCGGCTGGGCCAGCCATGTGCTCGTCGACGCGGCGGACGTCGTCGAGGTCCCTGCCGGGATCGGCGCGGCGGAGGCGGAGACCCTGGTGGTCAACGGCATCACCGCCTGGCAGATGCTGCACCGCAAGGCACGCGTCCGCGCGGGGCAGACCATCGTGGTGCACGGCGCCAACGGGGGCGTCGGCTCGGTCCTGGTCCAACTCGCCCACGCCGCCGGGGTGAAGGTGATCGGTACGGCGTCCGCCCGCCACCACGACGCCCTGCGGGAACGGGGCGTCACCCCCGTCGACTACCGCGCCGAGGACATCACCGCGCGGATCCGCGAGCTGGCCCCCGGTGGCGTGGACGCCGTCTTCGACCATGTCGGCGGCCGGGGCATCGTCGGCTCCTGGGGTCTTCTCGCCCCCGGCGGGACGCTCGTCTCGTACGGCAGCGCCTCCACCCGGGACGACGAGGGGTCCAAGCAGTGGCCCGTGTTCAAGCTGCTCGGCCGGGTGTGGTGGTGGAACGCGCTGCCCAACCGCCGCCGTGCCTACTTCTTCAACGTCTGGGCCGGACGCGCCCTGGCCAAGGACCGGTTCCGGGCCCGGCTGCGCGCCGATCTGACCGAGGTCTTCGCCGCCTACCGGCGCGGTGATGTCTCCGCCCAGATCGCCGCCCAACTGCCGCTCACGCGCGTCGCCGACGCCATGCGGCTGGCGGAGTCCGGCACCGTCACCGGAAAGGTCGTACTCACCCCGTAGCACTCCCCCGTAGCGCGTCGGTCCGCGGCCGGACCCCGGCCTACACGGCCGTCGGGTCCGGCGAGGAGTCGGACAGCCCCGGGTTCGGGCCGCTCACCGTGGTCTGAGGGGACGACGGCGGTGGCGGGGTCGCCGTGGGCTCCCCCGTCGGATCGTCGTCGCTCGGAGTCGTCGACGGTGACGGCGGCGGGCTCGACGAGCTGGACGGCGGCTTGCTCGACGAGGTCGGCGGCTTCGACGGCGGCTTGGACGGGGAGCCCGGCTCCGACGGGTCGTCGCCGGGGGACGAGGCGCTGTCCGACGGGGTGCCCGAGGGGGACGCCGAGTCGGAAGGGCTCGCGCTGTCCGTCGGAGCGGCGCTGCCGGAGGTGCTGGGTGCGGGCAGTTGGACGTCCGGGTTCGGGGGCACGTCGTCGACGGGCTGGTCGGCCGGCAGGTCGTCCCCACCGTTGTCCGCGTCCGGCGACTGTCCCGTACGGACGTTGTCCGCCGGGGCGTTGTCGCCGCCCGAGGTCGCGCCCAGCGTCACCACCGTGCCCAGGACGGCCGCGAGCATCGCGCCCGCTCCCGCCGCGACGAGGTTGCGGCGGGCGCCGAGGGCCGGGCGGCGGCGACGGTGGGGAGCGGGCAACGGAGCTGTGCCGGGGCCCGGTCCGGGTCCGGGGCCGGGCACCGCGGACTCGCGCCGGGTGACCAGCGTCTCGCTCTCGCCGGGGAGCGAGGCCACCTCGGGAGCGAACGCCGGTCCCTGGCCCAACGCCGGCGGCCCCTCCGCGCCCGGCGGCAACGCGGGCAGCACGAGCGGCGCGGACGTGCCGGGCCGTTCGGTCTCGCGGTCACTGACCAGCGCCAGCGCCCTGCGTCCCGCGACCGTGCCGACCTTGTCGGCGACGGCCCCGCGCATACCGATCGACGCCTCCAGCTCCGCGCGGGCCCGCTCCAGATTTCCCGCACAGAGCGCGAGGACGCCCAACTCATGGTGGAAGTACGCCTCTTCCGCGACCTCCCCGGCGATCCTGGCGGCCTCGGACCCGGACCGCAGCACGCGCTCCCAGGCGCCCCAGTGGAGCCCGGCCAGAAAGGCGGGCGCGGCGCTGCGGGCCAGCAGGACGGCCGCGCTCGGATGTCCCGACTCCTGACCCGGAACCAGCGGGCCCATCGCCGCGAGAATCGCGTCCGCCTCCGCGGCGGCGCGCTCGGGGGTGACCGAGGGGTGCCCCGCCCACCAGGCGTAGTGCTGGGCGGCGGTGTGCGCGTGGGCCACGGCGTCGTCCGCGTACCCCTTCGCCTCCAACTGCGTGGCGACGCCGGGCGCGAGCCGGTAGCGCGCGCCGACCGGGGTGAGGAGGCCGCAGCTCATCAGTTCGCCGAGCGCGGCGTCCGCGTGGGTGTCGCCCACCAGGGCCGGCAGATGCGCCTGGTGCGGTACCTCACCGCCGAGCGCGACCGCGAAGCGCAGTGTGGCGCGGGCGGCCTCGCTCAGCCGGGAGGCGAGCAGGACCGCGGGCGCGGCGCCTTCGCCGAGGGTGGGCAGTGGAATCTCGTAGCCGTCGGGGGTACCGGCGGCGAGTGCCGGCGCGTCGTCGGACTTCCGCTCGAAGGGCCGTACGAAGGGCTCGAACTCGTCGGAGGCCTCGGGGTTGCCGCGCAGTTGGTCGCGCTGCCGCAGCAGCGCGCCCGCCTGGACGAAGCGCACCGGAAGGCCCTCGGACTCGAACCAGAGGTCACCCGCCCAGTTCGCCTCCTCGTCGGTGAGGGGCCGTTCGACGACGCGCTCAAGCAGTTCGAGCGAGGAGCCGCGGCCGAGCCCGCCGAGTGCGACCTCCTCCAGGCCCGCGTCCGCGGAGGGCGGATCGGTGTCGGGCGTCGCGGCCAGCAGGTAGGCGCATTCGGGGGTCGCGGCGAGGAGTTCGTCCAGCGCCTCCCCGCCCAGCTCCAGATCGTCCAGGACTACGATCGCGCCGATCTCATGGACCAGTTCGAGCAGTCCCGCGCGGTCGGGCCGGTACAGCGCGGAGTGGTGGACGGCCGCGCACAGCTCGTACAGCAGCTCGGTGGTGGTGCGGCGGTGGCCGGAGAGGCGTACGACCCCGTCGGGCGCGAGGTCCGCGCAGTCCACGGCGACGGCTTCGAGCAGTGCGGTACGTCCGGAGCCCGGGGCGCCGGTGAGGCGTACGGACCGGCCGCGCCCCAGCAGCCCCACCAACCGCTCGCGTTCCGCGGCACGCTCCAGCAGTGGGAGAGGTGGCGCGGCGGGTCCCGGCGGTACGGAGGGCCGGCCCGCGCGCTGGAGATCGGCGCGTTCGGCGGCGGTGCGCCGCGCGGGGGCGTCGGGCTGTCTGCCGGGCGGACAGAGCTCGATCTCGCTGCCGTCGACGGGGTTGACGGTCAGCAGATACTCGCCGGAGATCAGCTGGACCGTGCGCGCGGGCGGCGGGGTGGTGACCGGCCCGGCGCCCTTGAGATGCGCCAGGGCAGGGGTGACATGGGCGGGGGTGACATGGGAAGGCGTGGCGTGCGTGGCCGCGGGCACGATCTCGGCGCGCGGCGGACGTGCCGAGTCCGCGCTCTCACCGGCGCGTTCGTCGTGGCCGTACTCTTCCGGTCCCCGGTCTATCGGGTCCATGGTGAAAAGCTCCCCAGATCCTGGTGTGCGGTGCCCCCCGGCCTCACACACCCATCTGTCGCTCCTGGTGCCGGTGTCTGCGTCTGCGTCCGCGGGTCAGTCAATCGGCAGACGGCCGAACCCTAGACCTCCGCAGGGTATCCGCCCGCAGCCGGGGTACCACGCCGTCCAAGACATCACGGTCTCATGAGAATTGTGCGATCCGGGACGTTCAGACCCGAGGGAGCGACTCTGCGGCGATTCCACCCTCGATGGCGAGAATGCGGTGCAGTCGGGTCGCCACCAGCAGTCGCTGCATCTGCGGTGGGACACCGCGCAGCACAAGCCTACGGCCGCACCGCCCCGCGCGTCGGTGGGCTCCCATGATGACGCCGAGTCCCGTGGCGTCCCAGGAGTCCAGTGCGGTCAGGTCGAGCACCAGATCGCCGACTCCGTCGTCGACCGCCGAGTGCAGGACCGTACGGGCGTCCGCCGCGCTGCGTACGTCGAGGCGGCCCCCGACGACCAGCTCGGCGTGGTCGCCCCTGATGTGCATATGCGCTCCCCGAGAGTACTTTCCGTGCTCCGTAGTCTGTTCTGTCTTCCAACAACTGACTGCCGCGCGACCCAAGAAGTTGCCGTCTGTAAGCGAACCGATATCGAATTCACCCTGTGGGGTGAGGTGCGCGTACCGATGGCGCGGCTCAGTGCTTACCGATGGCGCGGCTCAGTGCTTGTAGAACCCCTGCCCGCTCTTGCGTCCGATGTCACCCGCGTCCACCATCCGGCGCATCAGCTCCGGCGGTGCGAACTTCTCGTCCTGCGACTCGGTGTAGATGTTGTCGGCCGCGTGGAGCAGGATGTCGACACCCGTCAGATCGGCGGTGGCGAGTGGGCCCATGGCGTGGCCGAACCCCAGTTTGCAGGCGATGTCGATGTCCTCGGCGGAAGCGACGCCCGACTCGTAGAGCTTGGCGGCCTCGACGACGAGGGCGGAGATCAGCCGCGTGGTCACGAAGCCCGCCACATCGCGGTTGACGACGACGCAGGTCTTGCCCACCGATTCGGCGAACTCCCGTGCGGTGGCGAGGGTTTCGTCGCTCGTCTTGTAGCCGCGCACCAGCTCGCACAGGCGCATCATGGGCACCGGCGAGAAGAAGTGCGTCCCGACGACGCGTTCCGGGCGCTCGGTCACGGCCGCGATCTTCGTGATCGGGATCGCCGAGGTGTTGGAGGCGAGGACGGCGTCGTCCCGTACGAGCTTGTCGAGCGTACGGAAGATCTCGTGCTTGACGTCGAGCTTCTCGAAGACGGCCTCGACGACGATGTCCGCGTCGGCGGCGGCGTCCAGATCGGTGGTCGTGGTGATCCGGGCGAGCGCCGCGTCGGCGTCGGCCTCCTCCAGCTTGCCCTTGGCGACGAACTTGCCGTACGAGGCCCTGATCCCGTCGATGCCCCGGGCCAGCGCCGCGTCGGTGACATCCCGCAGGACGACGTCCCAGCCCGCCTGCGCCGAGACCTGCGCGATACCGGACCCCATGAGTCCGGCCCCGATGACGGCGAGCTTCCTTGCCACGACGCACCCCACGATTCTTGTTCGGCTTCTGTTCAGCCTTAACACCTGTTTACATTGCGCTCTCTGCCGGAGGTTAGCGGTCACGGACGGCCAAGTGACGGTGAAGAGATGCGCGTCACGTCTCACATGACGGACATCACACCAGCGGCGCCCATCAGGCGTCGCGCGCCGCGTACTTGAGCACCCTCTCCCCCAGTACCGCTTCCATGTCGTCCAGCAGAACGAGCGCTTCGCGCGAGGCCGGGCCGGGCTCGGCGCCCTCCAGCATCCGCTGGGCGATCCGCCCCATGAGCGTCCCGTGCACCCAGGAGAGCTGGCCGGCCACGAGCGTGGGGAGCGTGTCGTCCTCGTCGGCGCCGGTCTCCTCGCGCAGCGTCCTGTCGAGGTCGACGAGGACTTCGTGCTGGAGGAATCCGAGCCGGGAGCCGAGGGTGTGCGAGCCGTGCACGACCTCCATGAAGCGTGCGTACCCCTCGAAGAGACCGATGGCGGGCGACACGGCCTCGACCAGCTCGCGCAACTCGCGGAAGACGGCGTCCGAGGCCGACTCGCCCTTGCCGCGGGCCCGTACGAAGCGGGAGAGCCGGTCCACGATGGACTTGCTGCGGTCGAGGAAGAGATCTTCCTTCGCCTCGAAGTAGTTGTACACCGTGTTGACGGAGACGTCCGCCCCCTCGGCCACCTCCGCGATCGTCACCGCGTCGAAGCCGCGCTCCAGGAAGAGCCCCGTGGCCACATCCGAGATGTGCTGCCTGGTCTGCCGCTTCTTCCGTTCCCTGAGGCCCTCGGACATGGCCCCATCCTAGGCTCCGCCGTCATGAGTGAAAACTTGGAGTCATTGCAAACTTTAAGAGACTCTGTTTTTCTGGGGCCATGCCCATCATCAGTACGGCCGGGCTCGCCCGGACCTTCCAGACCAAGAACGGACCCGTCGAGGCCGTTCGCGGCATCGATCTGACCGTCCGCCCCGGCGAGATCATCGGCTTCCTCGGCCCCAACGGCGCCGGCAAGACCACGACCCTGCGGATGCTCACCACCCTGCTGCCGCCCACCGGGGGCGCGGCGACCGTCGCGGGCTTCGACCTGGAGCGCGAGCCGGAGGCGGTCCGGCGGAAGATCGGGTACGTCGCCCAGGCCGGCGGCGTCGATCCGCAGATCTCCGTACGCGAGGAACTGGTCACGCAGGGACGGCTCTACGGCCTCGGCAGGACCGCCGCCCTCGACCGGGCCGGGGAACTGGCGCGCGATCTCGGCCTCGTGGAACTGCTCGACCGCCCGTGCGGCGCGCTCTCCGGCGGCCAGCGGCGCCGGCTCGACATCGCGCTGGGGCTCATCCACCGGCCCGAAGTGCTCTTCCTCGACGAACCGACCACCGGACTCGACCCGGGCAGCCGGGCCGACCTGTGGGATCTGATCCGCTCCATCCGCGAGCGGCATGGCACGACCGTCTTTCTGACCACGCACTATCTGGACGAGGCGGACGAGCTCTCCGACCGGCTGATCGTGGTCGACCGGGGCGTGGTGGTGGCCGAGGGCACCCCGAGCGCGCTCAAGCGCGCGTACGCCGGTTCCCCCGACGCCACCCTCCAGGACACCTTCCTCGCGATCACCGGGCGCGGGATCGCCCCGGGGGACGCCACACCCGTAGCCGTGTGACCACCTTTCGGCTTCCCGTCACAGGAGATACGTGATGACCGCGCTGCTGTCCGACACCGCGCTGATCTTCGGGCGCTACACCCGTCAGACCCTGCGCTCCCGGTTCCAGATCCTCTTCGGCGTGCTGATGCCGCTGCTCTATCTGCTCTTCTTCGGTCCACTGCTGACCGGGCTGCCGCTCGGTGGCGCGGGTGACTCCTGGCAGGTCCTCGTGCCCGGCCTGCTGCTCCAGCTCGCCCTGTTCGGCGCGCTCTTCGCCGGCTTCTCGGTCATCGTCGAGAAGCAGCTCGGTGTGGTGGAGCGGATGCGGGTCACACCCGTCAGCAGGCCGGCCCTGCTGCTGGGACGGGTGCTGCGGGACGCCGCGCTCCTCGTCCTCCAGGCGGTGCTGCTGGTGCTGGCCGCCCTGCTGATGGGGCTGCGCGCGCCGCTCGCCGGCGTCCTCATCGGCTTCGCGTTCGTGGCGGTACTGACGATCGCGCTCGCCTCGCTCTCGTACGCCCTCGCCCTGAAGGTCGGCACACCGCAGGAGTTCGGTCCCACCATCAACGCCGTGAGCATGCCCTCGATGCTGCTCTCCGGACTGATGCTGCCGATGGCGCTCGCACCGGGCTGGCTGGACGTGCTGTCGCACTTCGTCCCGTTCCGCTACCTGGTGGACGCGGTCCGGGCCGGCTACGTGGGCGACTACGCCGGTACGGCCATGCTGTACGGGGTCCTGATGGCGGTCGCGCTCACGCTCATCTCCGTCACCGTCGGTACACGGGTCTTCCGGAAAGCGGGCGCCTAACTACGCTGGCCATATGGTCAATCTGACGCGCATCTACACCCGCACCGGCGACAAGGGCACGACGGCGCTCGGCGACATGAGCCGTACCGCCAAGACCGATCTGAGGATCGCCGCGTACGCCGACGCCAATGAGGCCAACGCGGTCATCGGTACGGCGATCGCCCTGGGGCAGCTGCCCCCCGAACTCGTGAAGGTCCTCGTCCGCGTCCAGAACGATCTGTTCGACGTGGGCGCGGACCTGTCCACCCCGGTGGTGGAGAAGCCGAAGTTTCCGCCGCTGCGCGTCGAGCAGCCGTACATCGACAAGCTGGAGGCGGACTGCGACCACTTCCTGGAGCAGCTGGAGAAGCTGCGCAGCTTCATCCTTCCCGGCGGCACCCCGGGCGCGGCCCTGCTGCACCAGGCATGCACGGTCGTACGTCGCGCGGAGCGCTCCACCTGGGCGGCGCTCGACGTACACGGCGAGACGATGAACGCCCTGACGGCGACGTACCTGAACCGCCTCTCCGACCTCCTGTTCATCCTGGCCCGCGTGGCGAACAAGGAGGTCGGAGACGTGCTCTGGGTCCCGGGCGGCGAACGCTGACGCCGGGCTCTACGCGGTTTTGTCCGTGTCCGTGCCCGAGCCGTCACCCGGCCGGGGGCCCGGGTCTCGGTTGCGTGGTCGGAGTCGGCGCCGACTCGTCGTCGGCTTCCTCCATGGCCTCGTCGATGGCTTCGTCGATCGTGTCGATGGCCGCCTCGATGGCGACGGTTGCGGCTGCCACCACAACCACAGCGGCCACCGCGACGACCGCGACCGCGGCCACGGGCACCAGAACGGCGAACCAGACCAGATGGCCGTCCAGTTCGACGAAGCTGGTCGGATTGCCACCGGTGAAGGCATACCTGTCACCGGTGTACGGGTCCATGCCGAGGTTCATGTCGGCGGGGGCGCCGGTGTACATGTCCCGGGTGGTGAAGCGGTTCAGACCCGGACTGTAGTCGCGGAAGCCCATGTCGTACGTACGGGACTGTGCGTCCCAGCGCTTGGAGTTGTACCGGTAGGAAGCGCGCAGGTTCGCAGATTCCTGGAGGGGAGCGAGCGAGAACCCGCGCGCCGGTCATCCGATTTAAAGGAGCCCTGACGCGCGGGTTCTGCATGTTGATGGCGATTCTTGGAAATGGGTTGGACCGCGTATCCGTGAAAGCTATGGACGATCACCGTCGACTGGAGTCAGCGGCGCTATGCGGCGCAGTTCGAGGAGTCGGGCGAGCCAGTCGGTGCGGGTTCGGCGGGCTGTGGTCGAGATGTGTGCCTGCGGGTACAGGGCGTCGAAGCCGTGGAAGCCACCCGCCCAGACGTGGAGTTCGGCCTGGCCGCCCACCGCCCAGATGCGGGTGGCGTAGTCGGTGTCCTCGTCACGGAAGACCTCGGCGGAGCCGGTGTCGATGTAGGTGGTCGGCAGGCCCGAGAGATCTTCGGCCAACGCCGGCGAGACGTATTCGGACACCTCGGCGTCGGTGAGGTCGCCGAGGACCGCGCCCCATCCGAACGCGTTCATCTCACCGGTCCAGACGCCGGGCACACCGGAGTACTGGCGGCTGGAGGTGGTGGTGTTGCGGTGGTCGAGCATGGGGCAGATCAGCATCTGCGCGGCGATCGCCGGGCTGCCGAGGTCGCGGGCCAGCAGGGTGACGCCGGCGGCGAGGCCGCCTCCCGCGCTGGCGCCCGCGACGACGATCCGGGCGGGGTCTATGCCCAGTTCGGCGGAGTGTTCAGCGACCCAGAGCAATCCCTGATAGCAGTCGTCGACCAGGGCGGTGCCGGTGGCCTCGGGTGCGAGCCGGTAGTCCACGGAGACCACGACCGCGCCGAACTCGTCGAGCCACTCCAGCGGGATGTCGATCTGGGAGAAGCGGTCTCCCATGACCATCCCTCCGCCGTGGATCCAGTAGATGCAGGGTGCGGCAGTGGTCCGATCGGTGTTCGCAGGGCTGAGGACCGAAAGAGGAATCGGGGCACCGTCCTTGGCGGGCACGGTGATCTCGCGCCGGTCGACCTGTCGGTGTTCGAGGAGGGATTCGATGGGTGTCGAGGGGAGTTGGCGCAGTTGCGCGAGGACTTCCGGGTTGAGCCGGGACATGAGGGGCATGTCGGCCAGGAGCTCACGCAGTTCGGGGTCCAGGGCGGGTCGTGCCATGGTCATGGTCGTTTGCCTTTCGTGGTGGTGCCGGACGGCCGGGCAGGGAGGGTGCCGCCTCGGCGGGCGCCGAGGCGGCAGGCCGGGGGGGGATTGATCGGGGCTTCAGAAGGCGGCCTTGCCGCGGACCGGGACGTAGTCGGTGTACTCGGGCTCCTTGGCCAGCAGCGGGTCGATCTGCGCCACGATGGCCTGGGCGACCTCACCGGCGAAGATCCGGTGATGGTCGCCCTCGCTGGTCCAGCCCTCGGTGACGTGGACGACGCCGGGATCGGACGCGGAGCGGGAGACCAGGTAGACGACGCAGTGTTCGCTCGCGCCGGGGCTGCCCTCGTTCAGACCGGTCAGCAGCAGGTCGACCAGCCGGTCGCCCATGCCGGGCCTGGCGGTCAGGGTGGCGCTGAAGCCATAGTTGGCGATCATGGTTGCCCTCTCGGTCGGTGTTGGAGTTCGGTGACTCCATTCAAACGAGCTGACCTGCGGAAACGTTAGAACGATGCTCGCCCGCACTTGCACGATCCTCGCGAGTACGGGAGCCATGGCCCGCAACGGTGCTCCAATGGACGCATGCACCTCGACGAGCTCCGCACCCTGCTGGCCCGGCACGCCCGGCCCGACTGGACCACCGCTATCGACGGCGTCCTCATCTCGAAGGTCGACCGCCCGGACCCGCCGGCCCCGTCCATGTCCGGCACAGTGCTGGCGGTCATCGCCCAGGGCGCCAAACGGCTTGCTCTCGGCGACCGGGTCTACGAGTACGGTCCCGGGCAGTACCTGGTCGCATCCGTCGACCTGCCCGTCACAGGACAATTCACCCAGGCCGACCCCGAACAGCCGGCGCTCGGCTTCGGGCTCACGCTGGAACCGTCCGCCGTCGCCGAGCTGCTCCTCCAGGCCGGCCCCGGAGTCGCCCCCCGCGCCGGCGGCGGCACGCCCTCGGCAATCGCCGTCAGCGATGCCCCGCCCGCGCTGCTCGACGCGGTGGTCCGGCTGCTGCGGCTGCTCGACGAGCCCCGCGACCGGGCCGTACTCGCCCCGCTGGTCAAACGCGAGATCCTGTGGCGCCTGATCACCAGCGAGCAGGGTGCGACGGTCCGCCAGCTCGGCCTCGCCGACAGCAGCCTCAGCCACGTCTCCCGGGCCGTGCGCTGGATCCGCGAGCACTACGCGCAGCCCTTCCGTGTGGAGGACGTGGCACGGATGTCCGGCATGAGCGCCTCCGCCTTCTACCGCAACTTCCAGGCGGTGACCGCGATGAGCCCCATCCAGTTCCAGAAACAGATCCGGCTCCAGGAAGCCCGCCTGCTGCTCGCCACCCACCCGGGCGATGTCACCGGAGTCGGCCACCGCGTCGGCTATGACAACCCGTCACAGTTCAGCCGGGAGTACGCCCGCCAGTTCGGCGCGCCGCCCAGCCGGGACGCCGCCCGCTTGCGCGATGCCGTTCGCGCCCCCACTGGTGTCCTGCCCTGAGAGGATTACGCAAGGGGGAGCGAGGATAGTTCTACTATTCCCGCAGGCCAGAGCGATTCAATGGGATTGCCAGTTCTTCTGCGGAGCAGGAAAATGCCTGTGCTCCGCGGATCCCATCACATCGCCGAGGGGCACAGCATGAAGACAGTTCTGATCACGGGTACGTCGTCCGGATACGGCCGGGAGATCGCCCTCCACTTCCACGCGCAGGGGTGGAACGTCATCGCCACGATGCGCACCCCCCGTGCGGGCGTCCTGCCCGAGTCGGACCGGCTCCGCATCGTCGAACTCGACGTGACCAAGCCCGCGAGCATCGCCGCCGCGCTCAAGGCGGCGGGACCCATCGACGTCTTGGTCAACAATGCGGGCGTCCCCTCGATCAGCGTGTTCGAGGGCACCCCCATGGCCCAGGTACGGGAGGTCTTCGAGACCAACACCTTCGGTGTGATGGCGACCACGCAGGCGGTGCTGCCCCAGTTCCGCGAGCGCGGCTCCGGCGTGGTGGTCAACGTGACCTCCAGCGTGGTGCTGGGCCACATGCCGCTCTCAGCCGTCTACAAGGCGAGCAAGATGGCCGTCGAGGGGTTCACCTCGTCCCTCGCGCTCGAACTCGCGCCGTTCGGTGTGCAGGCGAAGACGGTCGAGCCGGGCGCCTGCCTGACGACGAACTTCGCCACCAGGGCGACGAACGGCGCTTCACCGGACGAGTTGGTGCCGGCGCCCTACGCACCGTGGGCGAAGAAGGCCATGGACTCCTTCACGGGCCAGGACCTGTTCACCAAGGAGACCGATGTCGCCGAGGCGGTGTGGCGAGCCGTGCACGACACGACCGGCCAGCTGCGATTCCCGGCCGGTCCCGACGCGGTCTGGCTCGCCCAGGCGAAGTGACCAACAGCAGGCAAGGTGACGCGCACTGACGCCAGAGACCCGCCCCGCGCACACGCGCGGGGCCGGGCCGCCGTTCCATGTGACGCCTGCCGAGGTAGCTTGGCTGTTCGCTCCGGGTGGGCGGCGCCGACGTAGCGCATGGCGGTCCCCCGGGCGACCATGGACCGGATCATGTCCTGGATCAAGCCCGCCCACCACCCCAGGATCGCCATCGGCTGAGGGGCACCGAGCTGGAATGCCGGGCCTCCTCAGCCACGAACCCGGTGAGGAGGCCCACCAGCGGGCCCACCGGGGCACCCATCGGGACACCCACCGGGCACCCCCGGCTCAGCGCTGCCCCATCGACGACGGCCGTTCCACGCGGACGGATTCCGCGTCCGCCGGGGGCTTCTTCGGCCAGAGCGCGTACGTCAGGGCGATCACCCCGTGGATACCGACGACGCGCGCCGCGTTGAACTGCCACGCGACCAGCGGGTCCGTGCTGCCCGCGTCGCCCACGTACCAGATCGCGATCTGGAGCAGGACGGCCGCGACGGCGGCGGCCACCACCGTACGGAGCCACAGGTGGCCCTCGTGCCGGGCACGGGCCATGCCGTACTTCGGCGGTTTGACCGGCGGAGGGCCGCCGGCGAAGCGATGGGCGAACCAGCCGTCGATCCGCTTGATCGTGTAGTGCCCGTAGCCGACCGTGAAGCCGATGTACATCGCGGCCAGACCGTGCTTCCAGTCCGGCTCCGCGCCGTTTCTGAGATCGATGGTCGTGACCACCAGCAGCACGACCTCAAGCAGCGGTTCCAGCAGCAGGACCGCCCCGCCGAGCCGCGGCATCCTGGCCACATAGCGCAGGAACAGCCCGGCGGCCAGCAGCACCCAGAAGCCGACCTCGCAGGCGACGATCAGTGTGACGATCACGGCGCCTCTCCTTTCTGTCGGCTCCAGCCTCCCGTCCGTCCGGCCACGGCACGTCGTCGCCAGTGACGAACCGTGACTGCATCCTTCGATGTACTCGGTCCTCGGCCGCCCTGTGGAGGACGGTGCGGCGCGGGCCGTGTTTGATGGGGTGATGATCGCTTCTCCCCGATCTGCCGTGTTCCTCCCCGCCCGCCGGTCCGGGTTCCCGTCCCGTCGGCCGCACCGCGTGGACGCGATGATCGCCCTGGCCGGAGTGCTCGGCGGTGTCGCCCTGTGGTCGGCGGGTCTGCACACCCAGGGGGGCCGCGCGCTGCCCGGGGCATGGGTGCTGCTGCCGCTGGCCGTCATGGCGGGGGTGGAGCTGCTGCGCAGGACCGCGCCGGCGACCGCCTTGGCCGTCGGCACGCTCGCGCTGGTCGCCGACCAGTTCACCACCGGCAGTCTGGCGACGGTGGTGATGTTCACGGACGTGATGTACGCGGCCGTGCTGTACGGGACTCCCGCCGCCGCCCGCCGTATCCCCTGGACCACCGGGCTGATCACGGTCGCGGTGACGATCGGCTTCGTCACCTGGCTGCGCACGCCCGAGGCGCTGCTGATCGGGGTGGTCACCGCGTTGATCAGCTTCTTTCCGGCCAGTACCGGCGTTCTCGTACGCAACCACCGGGACGCCGCCGAGTCGGCGCGGCTACGGGCCGAGCAGACGGCGCTGCTGGCCGAGATGGACCGGACACAGGCGGTGGCGGCCGAGCGCACGCGGATGGCCCGGGAGCTGCATGACATGGTCGCCAACCATCTCTCGGCGATCGCCATCCACTCGACGGCCGCGCTCTCGCTGGACGACGCGCGCACGACCCGGGACGCGCTCGGCGTCATCCGGGAGAACAGCGTCGAGGGGCTGGCCGAGATGCGCCGGCTGATCGGGCTGCTGCGCGAGAGCGACAAGAGCGGCACCGTGTCCGCCGCGCCCACGCTGCGGGCGTTGGACACGCTGGTGGAGCAGGCCCGTACGAACGGCGCCTCCAGCGGGCTGTGCTTCACGCTGGACGACCGGCGCGGCGAGGGCGTCGCGCCCCCGCTGCCCACCCCCATCGATCTGGCCGCGTACCGCATCATTCAGGAGTCGCTGACCAACGCGCTCAAACACGCGGTCCCCGGCACGATCACCGTCGGGCTGAACGGGACGGAGCGTGCGCTGACGGTGGAGGTCCGCAGCCCGTTCGGTGACCGGCCGGGGCCGCGCGCGCCGGGGTCGGGCGCCGGTCTGGTCGGGATGCGCGAGCGGGTCGAGCTGCTGGACGGAGACTTCGAGGCGGGTCCCGTCACCGCGGCCGACGGGGGAAAGATCTGGCTGGTACGGGCCGAACTGCCGGTCGTGGAAAGGCGGGAGAGAGCATGACGATCCGGGTGCTGGTCGCGGAGGACCAGTCGGCGGTACGCGCGGGGCTGGTGCTCATTCTGCGCAGCGCGTCGGACATCGAGGTCGTCGGGGAGGCGTCGGACGGCGCGGAGGCGGTCGCGCTGGCCCGGGAGCTGCGGCCCGATCTGGTGCTGATGGATGTGCAGATGCCACGGCTCGACGGGGTGTCGGCGACCCGGCAGGTGGTCGCGGAGCGGCTGGCCGATGTGCTGGTGCTGACCACCTTCGATCTGGACGAGTATGTCTTCGGGGCGCTGCGGGCCGGGGCGGCGGGCTTTCTGCTGAAGAACGCGGAGGCCGGTGAACTGCTCGCCGCGGTTCGGACGGTGGGGCGTGGCGAGGGCCTGATCGCCCCGGCCGTCACCCGCCGGCTCATCGCCGAGTTCGCCGTGCCGACGCCCGTACGTTCACCTGACGCCCCCGACCCGGCGATCCTGGACGTCCTCACGCGCCGGGAGCGCGAGGTGCTTTCCTGTCTCGGTCAGGGGCTGTCGAACGCGCAGATCGCGGCCCGGCTCACGATGGCCGAGGCGACCGTGAAAACCCATGTGAGCAGGCTGCTGGGCAAGTTGGAGCTGCGCAGCCGGGTGCAGGCCGCCGTCCTCGCCCAGGAGCTGGGAATCTGATCCGCGGCTCCCCACCTTTGGTCTGGACCTATTGACGAGTGGTCCAGACCTTCCTACTCTCACCGCACACACTGCGGTGAGCCGTCGCAGGGTGAGCAGTGCACGGACCACCCCCGTTTTGTCCTGTACTCACCTGAGGAGCACGCTTGAACTCCCAACCCGCCCTCCACAGACCCCGATTCAGATCCAGAGCCGTCGCGGGTCTCACCGCGCTGCTGCTGCCCCTGGCCGCCCTCGTCGGGCTGGCCACCCCCGCGGAGGCCGCCACCTCGGCGACCGCCACATACACCAAGGCCTCCGACTGGGGCAGCGGCTTCGAGGGCAAGTGGACGGTGAAGAACACCGGCACCACGAGCCTCAGCTCCTGGACCGTCGAGTGGGACTTCCCGGCCGGTACGGCGGTCACCTCCGGCTGGGACGCCGACATCACCGGAGCGGCCAACCACTGGACGGCCAAGAACAAGACCTGGAACGGCACGCTCGCCCCCGGGGCGACCGTCACCTTCGGCTTCAACGGCACCGGCGCCGGCGCCCCGACCGGCTGCAAGCTCAACGGCGGCTCGTGCGACGGCGGCCCGAGCGTCCCGGGCGACAACCCGCCCTCGGCCCCCGGCACCCCGACCGCGAGCGAGATCGCCAATACCTCGGTGAAGCTGAGCTGGACCGCGGCCACCGACGACAAGGGCATCAAGAACTACGACGTCCTGCGGGACGGCGCGAAGGTCGCCACGGTCACCGGTACGACGTACACCAACACCGGTCTGACCGCGGGCACCGACTACTCCTACACCGTCCAGGCCCGTGACACGGCCGACCAGACGGGCCCGGTCAGCGGCGCCCGCGCGGTCCGCACCACCGGTGGCGACACGGGCCCCGGCCCCGGTCCCGGCAGCAAGGTCAAGCTCGGCTACTTCACCGAGTGGGGCGTCTACGGCCGGAACTACCACGTCAAGAACCTGGACACCTCCGGTTCCGCGGCCAAGATCACCCATATCAACTACGCCTTCGGCAATGTCACCGGCGGCAAGTGCACCATCGGTGACTCCTACGCCGACTACGAGAAGGCGTACACCGCCGACCAGTCCGTCGACGGCGTCGCCGACACCTGGGACCAGCCGCTGCGCGGCAGCTTCAACCAGCTGCGCAAGCTCAAGGCCAAGTACCCGCACATCAAGGTCCTCTGGTCGTTCGGCGGCTGGACCTGGTCGGGCGGCTTCGGCCAGGCCGTGCAGAACCCGGCGGCCTTCGCGCAGTCCTGCTACGACCTGGTGGAGGACCCGCGCTGGGCCGATGTCTTCGACGGCATCGACCTGGACTGGGAGTACCCCAACGCCTGTGGTCTGACCTGTGACACCAGCGGCCCCGCGTCGTTCAAGAACATGATGCAGGCCATGCGCGCCAAGTTCGGCGCCAACAACCTGGTCACGGCGGCCACCACGGCGGACGCCTCGGCCGGCGGCAAGATCGACAAGGTCGACTACGCGGGCGCGGCCCAGTACATGGACTGGTTCAACGTCATGACGTACGACTTCTTCGGCGCCTTCGCCGCGCAGGGCCCGACGGCTCCGCACTCCCCGCTCACCTCGTACCCGGGCATCCCGCAGGCGGGCTTCAACTCCGCCGAGGCGATAGCCAAGTTCAAGGCGCAGGGCGTACCGGCCAACAAGCTGCTGCTCGGCATCGGCTTCTACGGACGCGGCTGGACCGGGGTGACCCAGGCGACCCCGGGCGGCACCGCGACCGGCGCCGCTCCCGGTACGTACGAGGCCGGGATCGAGGACTACAAGGTCCTGAAGAACACCTGCCCGCCCACCGGCACCATCGCGGGCACCTCGTACGCCAAGTGCGGCAGCAACTGGTGGAGCTACGACACCCCGGCCACCATCACGTCCAAGATGGCCTGGGCGAACCAGCAGAGCCTGGGAGGCGCCTTCTTCTGGGACTTCACGGGTGACACCGCCAACGGCGAGCTGGTGACCGCGCTCAACAACGGTCTCGGATAGCCACAACGGCACAGGTGAAGGGGGCGGCGCCCGAGCGCCGCCCCCTTCATCGTGCACAACTCATCGTGCTCATGTCCGAGCCCTGACAGCGGGTCAGGGCTCAGGCCACATTCACCCGCTGCCCCGGCGGAGCCGCCTCCAGCCAGGCGAGAAAACCGGTGAGGGCGTCATCACTCATCGCCAGCTCCAGCCGGACCCCGCGGTGCGCACAGCCCAGGATGACCGCGTCGGAGAGCAGCGCGAGCTCCTCCTCGCCCTCGGGCGCACGGCGCGACACCACCTCGATCGCGGAGCGCTCCAGCGTACGGCGCGGGCGCGGGGCATAGGAGAAGACCCGGAACCAATTGATGCGGTCGCCGTTGTAGCGGGCCACGCCGTACACCCAGCCCTTGCCGGAGAGATCGGGCTCCGCCGGCACGTTCCAGCGCAGACTGCAGTCGAACGTCCCGCCGGAGCGCTGGATCAGCCGCCGGCGCAGACCGAAGACGAAGAGCCCCACCGCAACCAGTACGACGACCAGTCCGCAAATGAGCAGAGCGAGGACCATCAAACACCGACCTCCTCGCCTCATTCAGTACCGGAACAGGAACCGCACCCGCATCGCCTCAGCCGCGACCCGGTCCGGAGGGATCCGGAACGAGCCGCGGCTGAGGATAAATCCGTGATAGCAGCGCTCAGCGCACCGCCACCGCACGCAGTCGGACATCGGCGCGCCGTTCGGCGGCGTCGTCGTCACCCGACTTCGCGCGTTCCAGCGCACGCTCGGCGCGCTGGGTGTCGATCTCGTCCGCCAGCTCGGCGATCTCCGCCAGCAGCGAAAGCTTGTTGTCGGCGAACGAGAGGAAACCGCCGTGCACAGCGGCCACGACCGTTTCGCCCTCGCTCGTACGAATGGTCACCGGGCCCGACTCCAGCACACCGAGCAGCGGCTGGTGACCGGGCATGACGCCGATGTCGCCGGACGTGATGCGCGCGACGACCAGGGTGGCCTCGCCGGACCAGATACTGCGGTCAGCGGCGACCAGCTCGACATGCAGCTCAGCAGCCAAGGGTGGCTCCTCGGGTCACCACCCGGCCGTATCGCCGGGTGTTGGCTTCAATTCTATGGGGTGTCGATAAGAGCGACGGAGGGGGGCGGGAGGTACCCGCCCCCCTCCGTGCGCCGACGGCTCAGGAAACGCCGAGTTCCTTGGCCTTGGCCTTCAGGTCCTCGATGCCACCGCACATGAAGAACGCCTGCTCGGGGAAGTGGTCGTACTCCCCGTCACAGATCGCGTTGAACGCGGCGATCGACTCGTCGAGCGGTACGTCGGAACCGTCCAGACCGGTGAACTGCTTGGCGGCGTGGGTGTTCTGCGACAGGAAGCGCTCGACGCGACGGGCCCGGTGGACAACGAGCTTGTCCTCCTCGCCCAGCTCGTCGATACCGAGGATCGCGATGATGTCCTGGAGGTCCTTGTACTTCTGCAGGATTCCCTTGACGCGGCTGGCCGCGTCGTAGTGGGCCTGCGAGATGTAACGCGGGTCCAGGATGCGGGACGTCGAGTCCAGCGGGTCCACCGCCGGGTAGATGCCCTTCTCCGAGATCGGACGCGACAGCACGGTCGTCGCGTCGAGGTGCGCGAAGGTCGTGGCCGGCGCCGGGTCGGTCAGGTCGTCCGCGGGGACGTAGATCGCCTGCATCGAGGTGATCGAGTGACCGCGGGTCGAGGTGATGCGCTCCTGGAGCACACCCATCTCGTCCGCCAGGGTCGGCTGGTAACCCACCGCGGACGGCATACGGCCGAGCAGCGTGGAGACCTCGGAACCGGCCTGGGTGAAGCGGAAGATGTTGTCGATGAAGAGCAGCACGTCCTGCTTCTGCACATCGCGGAAGTACTCCGCCATGGTCAGCGCGGAGAGCGCCACCCGCAGACGCGTGCCCGGCGGCTCGTCCATCTGGCCGAAGACCAGCGCGGTCTTGTCCAGCACGCCCGACTCGGTCATCTCGTCGATGAGGTCGTTGCCCTCACGGGTGCGCTCACCGACACCGGCGAACACGGAAACACCGTCGTGCAGCTTGGCCACACGCATGATCATTTCCTGGATGAGGACGGTCTTGCCGACGCCCGCACCACCGAACAGACCGATCTTGCCGCCCTTGACGTACGGGGTCAGCAGGTCGACGACCTTCAGGCCGGTCTCGAACATCTCGGTCTTCGACTCAAGCTGGTCGAAGGCCGGGGCCTTGCGGTGGATCGGCCAGCGCTCGGTGATCTGCGACTCGGCCTCGGGCTCGTTCAGGATCTGACCGAGGGTGTTGAACACCTTGCCCTTGGTCACATCGCCGACCGGCACGGTGATGCCGTTGCCCGTGTCGGTCACCGGGGCCTGGCGTACCAGACCGTCGGTGGGCTGCATCGAGACCGCGCGGACCAGACCGTCGCCCAGGTGCTGGGCGACTTCGAGGGTCAGCGTCTTGAGCTTGCCCTCCTCGGCCGGGTCGGCGACCTCGACGTGCAGCGCGTTGTAGATTTCCGGCATCGCGTCGACGGGGAACTCCACGTCGACGACCGGGCCGATGACCCGGGCGACGCGGCCCGTGGCCGTGCTTCCCGGGGTGGCCGCCTCAACTGTGGTCGTCATTAATTTTCACTCCCCGCGGTCGCGTCGGCCAGGGCGCTCGCGCCACCGACGATCTCGCTGATTTCCTGGGTGATTTCGGCCTGGCGGGCCGCGTTGGCAAGCCGGGACAGGCTCTTGATGAGGTCCCCGGCGTTGTCGGTCGCCGACTTCATCGCGCGGCGGGTGGCAGCGTGCTTGGAAGCGGCGGCCTGGAGCAGCGCGTTGTAGATACGGCTCTCGACGTAGCGCGGCAGCAGGGCGTCGAGGACTTCCTCCGCCGACGGCTCGAATTCGAACAGCGGCCGGACCTCGGTACCGCGCTTGCCGGCCTCGGCCGACTCCTCCGTGCTGCTCGGCTTGAGGGTGAGCGGCAGCAGCCGCCTCTCGACCGGCGTCTGCGTCATCATCGACACGAACTCGGTGAAGACGATGTGGACCTCGTCCACCCCGCCTTCCGACGTTTCCTTGGTGATCGCCTCGATGAGCGGGGCGGCCACCGCCTTGGCGTCGGCATAGGTGGGGTTGTCGGTGAAGCCCGTCCAGGAGTCCGCGACCGGACGGTCACGGAAGCCGTAGTAGGCCACGCCCTTGCGACCCACGATGTAGGTCACGACGTCCTTGCGCTCACCGCGAAGCGTGTTGGTGACGTGCTCGGCCGCCTTGATGGCGTTCGAGGAGTAGCCCCCGGCCAGACCGCGGTCGCTCGTGATGAGCAGGACCGCGGCCCGGGTCGGGTTCTCGACCTCGGTGGTCAGGGCGTGCTTGGTGGAGGAACCGGTGGCCACCGCCATCACCGCGTGGGTGAGCTCGGTCGCGTACGGCTCGGACGCCGCCACCTGGCGCTGCGCCTTGACGATGCGCGAGGCGGCGATCATCTCCATCGCCTTGGTGATCTTCTTGGTCGCGGTGACGGATTTGATGCGACGCTTGTAGACCCGGAGCTGGGCTCCCATGAGTCAGGTCCCTTCCGTCGTCACTTGGAGACGCTGACGGCCGGCGCGTCGTCGCCGAGGAGCTGACCGTCCGAGGTCTCGAACTGCTGCTTGAAGGCGGCGATGGCGTCCCCGATGGCCTGGATCGTGTCGTCGTTCATCTTGCCGCCCTCGGCGATGCTGGTGAGCAGGTCCTTGCGCTCACGGCGCAGGTACTCAAGCAGCTCGCTCTCGAAGCGACGGATGTCGGCGACCGGTACGTCGTCCATCTTGCCGTTGGTGCCGGCCCAGACGGAGACGACCTGCTCCTCCACCGGGAACGGCGCGTACTGCGGCTGCTTCAGCAGCTCGACCATGCGCTTACCGCGCTCCAGGGACGCCTTGGAGGCCGCGTCCAGGTCGGAACCGAAGGACGCGAACGCCTCCAGCTCACGGTACTGGGCGAGGTCCACACGCAGTCGGCCGGAGACCTGCCGCATGGCCTTGTGCTGGGCGGAGCCACCGACTCGGGAGACCGAGATACCGACGTTCAGCGCGGGCCGCTGGCCGGCGTTGAACAGGTCGGACTCCAGGAAGCACTGTCCGTCGGTGATGGAGATGACGTTGGTCGGAATGAACGCCGACACGTCGTTGGCCTTCGTCTCGACGATCGGGAGACCCGTCATCGAACCGGCGCCCATGTCGTCGGAGAGCTTGGCGCAGCGCTCCAGCAGACGCGAGTGCAGGTAGAAGACGTCGCCCGGGTAGGCCTCACGGCCCGGCGGACGGCGCAGCAGCAGGGACACGGCGCGGTAGGCGTCGGCCTGCTTCGAAAGGTCGTCGAAGATGATCAGGACGTGCTTGCCCTGGTACATCCAGTGCTGGCCGATGGCCGAGCCGGTGTACGGCGCCAGGTACTTGAAGCCGGCCGGGTCGGACGCGGGGGCGGCGACGATCGTCGTGTACTCAAGCGCGCCCGCCTCCTCCAGCGCACCGCGGACACCCGCGATGGTGGAGCCCTTCTGGCCGATGGCGACGTAGATGCAGCGGACCTGCTTGTTGGTGTCGCCCGAGCGCCAGTTGTCACGCTGGTTGATGATCGTGTCGACGGCCAGAGCGGTCTTGCCGGTCTGCCGGTCGCCGATGATCAGCTGACGCTGGCCACGGCCGATCGGCACCATGGCGTCGACAGCCTTGTAGCCGGTCTGCATCGGCTCGTGGACCGACTTACGGACCATGACGCCCGGGGCCTGCAGCTCCAGGGCGCGGCGGCCTTCGGTCTCGATCTCGCCGAGGCCGTCGATCGGGTTGCCGAGGGGGTCGACCACGCGACCCAGGTAGCCCTCGCCGACAGCGACGGAGAGGACCTCGCCGGTACGGGTGACCGACTGTCCCTCCTCGATACCGCTGAACTCGCCGAGGACGATCGAACCGATCTCGCGCTCCTCAAGGTTGAGGGCGAGACCGAGGGTGCCGTCCTCGAACTTCAGCAGCTCGTTCGCCATGGCCGAGGGCAGACCCTCGACCTTCGCGATGCCGTCACCGGCCACGCTGACCGTACCGACCTCCTCGCGCGAGGCCGCGTCCGGCTTGTACGACTGGACAAAGTTCTCCAGCGCGTCCCGGATCTCCTCCGGCCGGATCGTGAGCTCCGCCATCTGGGTTCCCTGCTCTCCTTGTTGGGCCCGAAGTTTCTTTGGGGGTCTGCGGGTCTGGGGGCGACCCCCAGGAATCTTCTGCAATTTCTGCACGGCCCAACCGGGCCGCTGGTGTTGCTCTGTTCCGTTGCCTGCGTCTGCCTGCGTCGGTGTTGCCTGCGTCGACGGATGGCTTCGCCGCCCGCCGTCAGCCCGCGAGTCGCCGTTCCGCCTCTTCGAGACGGCCCGCGACGGTGCCGTTGATGACCTCGTCGCCGACCCGCACCGAGATCCCGCCGAGGACCTCGGGGTCCACGTCCAGGTTCAGATGCATCGGGTGGCCGTACAGCCCGGCCAGAGCGGCGCCGAGACGCTGCTTCTGCCCGTCACTGAGCGGCACGGCCGAGGTGACGACCGCGACCATCCGGTCCCGGCGCGCCGCGGCGAGCCGGGACAGGGTCTGGAGACCCGATTCCAGGCTACGTCCCCGGGGCCGGGTGACGAGACGCACTACCAGACGCTCGGTAGCCGGATTGGCCCGGCCGCCCAGCAGACTGTTGAGAAGGCCGGTCCTGGCGGTGGTCGTGGCCGACCGGTCGGTCAGCGCGGACCGCAGCGCGGGGCTGGACTCGACGATCCGGCCGAACCGGAACAGCTCGTCCTCCACGTCGTCCAGCGAACCCGCCTGCTGCGCGGCGGTGAGCTCGGCGGTCGCCGAAAGCTCCTCCACTGAGTCGACCAGGTCACGCGGCTGCGACCAGCGGGAGCGGACCATGCCGGCGACCAGATCGGCGGCCGGACCGCCCACCTGACCGCTGAGCAGCCGTCCGGCCAGCTCCGCCTTGGCCTCGCCGGCCTGCGCCGGGTCGGTCAGGACCCGACGCAGCGAGACCTCACGGTCGAGCAGCGCGGTCACGGCGGTCAGCTCCTCGGCGAGCTTCGCCGCGTCGACCGACGTCGAGTCGGTCAGCGCGTCGAGACGCTCACGCGCGGCGGCCAGCGCCTCGCGGCTCGCTCCGTTCATCGCGTGGCCTCTGCCTTCGAAGCGCCGTCCTCAAGCTCGTCGAGGAAGCGGTCGATGGTGCGGCTCTGCCGGGCGTGGTCCTCAAGGGACTCCCCGACCAGCTTGCCGGCCAGTTCGGTGGCGAGCTTGCCCACGTCCTGGCGCAGCGCGCTTGCCGCGGCCTTGCGGTCGGCCTCGATCTGGGCGTGACCGGCGGCGACGATCTCTTCACGCTGCCGCTGACCTTCCGCCCTCATCTCCTGGATGATCGCGGTGCCCTGCTCGGTCGCCTCCTGGCGGAGACGCGCGGCCTCGTGCCGGGCCTCGGCGAGCTGGGCCCTGTACTGCTCAAGGACGCTCTGTGCCTCGACCTGAGCCGCTTCGGCCTTCTCGATACCGCCTTCGATCGCCGCGTGGCGCTCCTCCAGGGCCTTGTTGATGGCCGGGAGGAGCTTCTTGGCGAAGGCGAAGTAGATAATGCCGAAACAGATCAGACCGATGACGACCTCGGGCCAGACCGGGAGCAGCGGGTTCTGCGGCTCCGATGCTGCCAGGTACATCATGGTGGACCTTTCGTCGTGAACGGCTGTGTCCGGACCGTCAGGCTTACTTGAAGATGAGCGGAGCGACGAAGCCGATCAGGGCGAGGGCCTCGACGACCGCGAAGCCGAGCAGCATGTTCTGACGGATCAGGCCGGCCGCCTCGGGCTGACGGGCGATCGCCTGGACACCGTTACCGAAGATGATGCCGACGCCGATGCCGGGGCCGATCGCGGCGAGGCCGTAACCAATGGTGCCGACGTTGCCGCTGATGGCCGCGGTGGTCTCGAGAGCAGACATGTGCGTGGTTCCTTCTCTTGGTGGGCCGGTGGGTGGTTGGTCCACCGGACGTTGTGGGGTTCTCCGAGGTGGGCCCGTGGGGCTCAGTGAGCCTCTTCGAGCGCCTGGGAGAGGTAGGTGGCGGTCAGCACGGTGAACACGTACGCCTGGAGCGCCTGGATGAACATCTCGAAGACCGTGATCACGACGGCCATCACGAAGGACACGGAGGCATAGGCGGTACCGAGCCAGGTGCCGAGCAGGTACCAGGTGGCGATCGTGAAGATCAGGATCAGCGCGTGACCGGCGAACATGTTCGCGAACAGTCGGACGGCCAGGGTGAACGGCCGCAGGAAGATGTTCGAGACGAACTCGATCGGGGTCAGGATGAAGTAGATCGGCTTCGGCAGCCCGCGCGGGACGCAGAGGTTCCTGATGCCGCCGACGAAGCCGTTGACCTTGAAGGTCACCGTCATGTACGTGACCCAGACCACGACCGCCAGGCCCGCCGGGAAGGCGATCACCGAGCTGACCGGGAACTGGGCGAGCGGGATCAGGGCCCAGAGGTTCAGCATCCAGACGAAGAAGAACAGCGAGACCAGCAGCGGAATGAAGGGCTCGGCCTTCTTGCCGATCACCTCACGGCCGATGCCGCGCCGGACGAAGTCGTAGAGCACTTCGGCGACCATCTGCGTCTTACCGGGCACGACCTTCGGCTTGGCGAAGGCCCGCCAGAAGAAGACCATGATCAGGATCGTGCCGATGATGGCCAGCAGCATCGGCTTGTTGAATTCCACCGGGCCGACCGTGGCGATCGGTTTGAAGAAGAACGACCACACGCTCGGTCCCTCGAAACCACACCCCTTGAAAAGGTGGCAGTCGGTCTCGAAAGCGAGCACCTGCGTCGGGTCAGCACTCACCGGGGGCTCCTTCAGCGTGACGCATAGGTACGGCAACCTCATGGTGTCGGCGCGGCGCGCAGCCACGATTCGGCACTGGACGGGTGAAACGGATGTGGGGACGGCGGACGGGCGAAGAGCCTCGCGTGAGAACAGGCGTCAGCTCGGATGCCCGCGTCCGCAATGCCACAGTTGGCACCGGACGATAGCAGGGTTCCGAACAGGCACTTATCCCGGCCCTACCTCTCACGTCGAAGAACCGCTCTTCCCGGCCTGCTCGGCCGTCGCGGATTCGGGTTCGACGTAGAGGCGCTTGGCTGTCATCTGCTCACGCGCCTGAGCGGCGATCCAGACGAGGACCACCGAGACCAGTGTGAACGCGAAGGCCTTGGGGTTGAACAGGGTGACGTCCTTGATGGCCGCCATGAACATGAAGAGGAACAGCAGCTGCGTCATGTAGACCAGCAGGCCCATCCCCTGGAACAGGTGCGGCATCGACTTGGCCACGCGTTGGAGAACAACGAGCCCGATCCCCATGAAGGCGATGACCACCACCGCACCGATCACGGCTCCCAGCACCCCCTTCCCGCCCGCGACCACACCACTGACGGCCGCGGCGATGACGCCGGCGGCGGCGGTGGGCACGGCGGTGTGAAGGAGAGTCCGGACGTCGTTGGACGGCATGGCGGCAGCTCCGCTGAATGGGTGGGGCAGATGGTGTCGTCATGGACGAGCGTAGGCCCGGTCCGAGAGAGGGTTTCTCGGGCCAACGGACCGTCGCACTACGGTCCTTCGGCTCTGTCGCCGGGTCTCGTGAACAGTATCACAAACTATTTGATGAGGTCTTTACCATGGTGGTGTGCTGACTGTCACACATGAGAGTTACCCCGCGCGTGTGCGCACGACAGCGGTGCGTTGTGTCTGGTATTGGGCTCCGACGAGTGTAATGGCCCCAGGGTCAGCGCCTGGAATCAGCCTTTCTTCTGTCGGAAAAACGCGAACGAGCGCCGAGGGCGGTCGCCCCGTTGACGCCGGCGGGAACAGGCGTACGCTCCGCCGCCCTCTCCTGCGCCCCCAACGGCTCGGGGACGGGCTCGGGAAGGATCTCCTCGTGCGATCCGTCCGGCTCGGCGGCGGCCCGCTTGCGGCGCCGGTAGCGCGGCGGTACGAAGGCCTGCGCCCAGAGCGGGGCCCGCGGTGTGAAGCGCGGCAGCAGCAGGAGCACCAGCCCCACCGCGCTCAGGACGACAACGACCGGCAGGATCCACATCGACGCCGAGTGCACCGAGTACAGAACCACACCGAAAGCGATCAGCGCCGACCAGAAGTACATGATCAGGACGGACCTGCTGTGCGAGTGACCGATCTCCAGCAGCCGGTGATGGAGATGGCCCCGGTCGGCGGCGAACGGCGACTGACCGTTCCAGGCGCGGCGTACGACCGCCAGCACCAGGTCCGCGAACGGGATGGCGATGATCGTCAGTGGCAGCAGCAGCGGGATGAAGACCGGCAGTGCCGCGTGGGTGGCCGCGCGTCCCGAACCCTCGAAGACCTTCAGGACGTCCAGGTCGACCTGGCCCGTCACGGAGATCGCACCCGCCGAGAGCACCAGACCGATCAGCATCGATCCCGAGTCGCCCATGAAGATGCGCGCCGGATGCATGTTGTGGGGCAGGAAGCCCACACACATGCCCATCAGGATGACGGCGAAGAGCGTGGCGGGGGCGGCGGCCTCGATGCCGTACCCGTACCAGAGCCGGTAGGTGTACAGGAAGAAGGCGGTGGCGGCGATACAGACCATGCCGGCCGCGAGCCCGTCGAGACCGTCCACGAAGTTGACCGCGTTGATGGTGATCACCACCAGCGCGACGGTGAGCAGTGTGCCCTGCCAGGACGTCAGCGAGACCATGCCGATACCGGGCACCGGGATCCACAGGATCGTCAGACCCTGCATCACCATCACACCGGCGGCGATCATCTGGGCGCCCAGCTTGATCAGCGCGTCGATCTCGAACTTGTCGTCGAGGACACCGATCAGCCAGATCAGCGCGGCGCCGGAGAGCAGCGCGCGCGGCTCGTTGGAGAGCTCGAAGACCCCGTTGAGGTTCTGCAGGTTGTCGGCGACGAGCAGTCCGGCGCACAGGCCGAAGAACATGGCGATGCCGCCGAGCCTCGGCGTCGGTTCGCGATGTACGTCGCGGGCGCGGATCTCCGGCATCGCTCCGGTCGCGATGGCGAACTTCCGCACCGGGCCGGTCAGCAGATAGGTCACCGCAGCCGTCACACAGAGCGTCAGCAGGTAATCACGCACGGGCTGCCCCACAGGAATCGCTGGCCATCTCAGCCCCACACACTAGCCCGCTCCGGATCCGCCGATGGAAACCGAGTCGCCTTATGAGCAAGGACAACGCACTGAGCGAGATGGTTGCACGGCTTCCCGCCCCCGGATGTCTCATTCAGAAAAGCGTCCCATACGGCGGAAAACGCCCGGTCAGGCTCCGTACTTCACCGCGGACCCCCCGCGCCTTCGCGATATCCTCACGCAGCGCCGCGGCGAACAGGGCCGCGATCCGGCGCATTTCCGCCTCTCCCATGCCCTGAGTGGTCACGGCGGCGGTACCCAGCCGCAGGCCGCGCCCGTCCGCGTAGGGCAGCGCACAGGTGTCAAGCACCACACCGGCGGCGGCCAGCCGGCCGCGGGCCGCCCTGCCGTCCACCCCCAGGGGTGACGGGTCGGCGGTGATCAGATGCGTATCGGTACCACCCGTAGTGATGAGAAGACCCTCCGTGGCCAACGCCTCGGCCAGCGCACGGGCGTTGGCGACGACCCGGTGCGCGTACGCCGTGAACGCCGGGGTCGCCGCCTCCCCGAAGGCGACCGCTTTGGCGGCGATCGTATGCATCTGCGCGCCGCCCTGCGTGAACGGGAACACCGCACGGTCGACGCGCTCCGCGTACTCCTCGCCGCACAGGATCATCCCGCCGCGCGGTCCGCGCAGCACCTTGTGCGTCGTCGCGCACACGACATCGGCGTACGGCACGGGGTTGGGCGCCGCTCCCCCGGCTACCAGCCCGATCGGATGTGCGGCGTCCGCGATCAGATACGCGCCGACATCGTCGGCGATCTCCCGGAACGTGGCGTAGTCGATATGCCGGGGATAGGAGATCGAGCCGCAGACGATGGCTTTGGGCCGGTGCGTCCGCGCCAGCTGGTGCACCTGCGCGTAGTCGATGATCCCGCTCTCCGCGTCGACCCCGTACCCGACGAAGTCGAACCAGCGGCCCGAGAAATTGACGGGCGCGCCATGGGTGAGATGCCCGCCGTACGGCAGCCCCATGGCCAGCACGGTGTCTCCGGGCCGCAGCAGGGCGGCGTAGGTGGCCAGGACGGCGGAGGAGCCGGAATGCGGCTGTACGTTGGCGTGCTCGGCCCCGAAGAGCGCCTTCGCCCGCGCGATCGCGATCCGCTCGGCGGCGTCGACCAGCTCGCAGCCGCCGTGGTGGCGGGCGCCGGGATAACCCTCGGCGTACTTGTTGGCGAGCGGGGAACCGAGCGCGGCGAGGACGGCGGGCGACGTGAAGTTCTCTGCGGCGATCAGCTGAAGACTGTCCGCCTGCCGACGTGCCTCCCCGAGGATCACCTCGGCCATCTCGGGGTCCTGCCGCCGCAGGGCGTCCGACGCTGTCGTGGGGGTGGCGGTGACAACGGACATGGCGGACTCCGGACCTCGGAGGGGGTGCGTGCCTTCCAATGTAGGCGGGTGGGAACGCTGATGCGCGATGGGCGACACGAGTTTCCCAGCTGCCCACACGTTCCGGTTTCCCACGACCGCCGGCGAGTGAGCCGAAGGGGCGCGCCGACGTCGAAAGGGAGAGCGCGCGCAGGCCCCGAGGAACGAGGGGGCGAGCACGGTCGACCGTCGACGTCGGCACAAAGCGCCCCGGAGGCGAACCGAGCCCTCAAAAAAGAGGAGGCCGCGCCGGGACTCCTGTCAGCGCCGTGACGACCGGGTCCAGCGCCTGGTGGATCTCCTCGCCGATGGAGCGGAAGAACGTGATGGGCGCGCCGTACGGGTCGTAGACCTCGTCCGCGTCCGCCGTGGGCGCCAGCAGCCAGCCGCGGAGCGCCGCCGCCGCGCGGACCAGCGCGCGGGCGCGCTCGACCACGCCCTCGTCGAGGGGGTCCGGCAGTGTCGCCGGGTCTATGGCGCGCACCAGCCGGGTGAACTCCTTGAGCGTGAAGGTGCGCAGCCCCGCCGAGTGGCCCATGGAGATCACCTGGGCGCGGTGGTCGCGGGTCGCGGTGAGGACCAGGTCGGCGCGGATGACGTGTTCGTCGAGCAGCTCACGGCCGACGAAGCCGGAGGCGTCCGCGCCGAAGTCGGCCAGGACGGCTTCGGCGTTGGCCTCCATGGCGGCGCCCTCGTGCCCCCAGGTGCCCGCGCTCTCCACGATCAGGCCGCCGGTGAGCCGCTCGCCGAGGCGGACGGTCAGGGCATGCCGGTTCAGCCGCTCGGTGATCGGCGAGCGGCACACGTTGCCGGTGCTGACGTGGAGGATGCGGAAGGTGTTGCCGGTGAATGCGGTCTCCGCTATGCCACGCCCCTCAGGGGCGGTCAATTGGCCACCTCAAGGTCGGGTACCACCTTGCGGAGCTCGTCCGCGTTCAGGGCGCCGGCCCGTAGCAGTACCGGGACCCCGCCGGTGACATCGACGATCGAGGAGGGGACGATCCCGGGCGTCGGGCCGCCGTCGAGATAGACGGAGACGGCGTCCCCGAGCATCTCCTGCGCGGCGTCGCAGTCCTCGGGGGCCGGGTGTCCCGTGAGATTGGCGCTGGAGACGGCCATCGGGCCGACCTCGGTGAGCAGTTCGATGGCGACGGGGTGCAGCGGCATCCGGATGGCGACGGTGCCGCGGGTGTCCCCGAGGTCCCACTGGAGGGACGGCTGGTGCTTGGCGACGAGAGTGAGGGCGCCGGGCCAGAACGCGTCGACCAGCTCCCAGGCCTGCTCGGAGAAGTCGGTGACCAGGCCGTGCAGGGTGTTCGGGGAACCGATCAGGACAGGGGTGGGCATATTGCGGCCACGCCCCTTGGCGCCCAGCAGATCGGCGACGGCCTCGGAGCTGAAGGCGTCCGCACCGATCCCGTAGACGGTGTCGGTGGGCAGCACGACCAGCTCACTACGGCGGACGGCCGACGCGGCCTCGCGCAGACCCGTCGTACGGTCGGTCGCGTCGTTGCAGTCGTATCGCCGTGCCATTTAGCCGGCCCTCCTGTGGTGTGATGCCCGGTTCGCCGCCGGTGCGGCTGTCTGTGCTGCGCCCGGTACGGCGCTCCGTGCGGCCGGCGCGGTCACGGCATGGCCTTACGGGCTGTCGCGAAGCGCGGTCGCTTGTTCAGATCGGGGTGGTCGGCTGCGTCGGCCCAGCCGGATTCCTCGCTGAAGATCCACGGCACCTGGCCGCCCTGGGTGTCCGCGTGCTCGACGACGACCAGACCGCCGGGCCGCAGCAGCCGGTGCGCGGTGCGTTCGATGCCACGGATCGTGTCGAGGCCGTCCTCGCCGGAGAAGAGGGCCATCTCCGGATCGTGGTCACGGGCCTCGGGCGCGACGTACTCCCACTCGGTCAGCGGGATGTACGGCGGGTTGGAGATGACCAGGTCGACCTGGCCGTCGAACTCCGTGAGGGCGCTCAGAGCGTCTCCCTGGTGGACGGTGACCCTGGACCCCTCCGCGTTCTTCCGCGTCCAGGCGAGGGCCTGCTCCGACAGCTCCACGGCGTGCACACGCGAGCGCGGCACCTCCTGTGCCATCGCGAGCGCGATCGCGCCGGAGCCCGCGCACAGGTCGACGATCAGCGGCTCCACGACGTCCATGGCGCGTACGGCGTCTATCGCCCAGCCGACGACCGACTCGGTCTCCGGGCGCGGCACGAACACGCCGGGGCCCACCTGGAGTTCCAGATAGCGGAAGAAGGCACGTCCGGTGATGTGCTGGAGCGGCTCACGGGCCTCGCGGCGGGCCACGGCCTCCCAGTAGCGGGCGTCGAAGTCCGCGTCCTTGACGTTGTGCAGCTCTCCCCGCTTGACACCGTGCACATACGCGGCCAGCTCCTCCGCGTCGAAGCGCGGCGACGGCACGCCCGCGTCCGCCAGCCGCTGAGTGGCCTGGGCCACCTCGGCGAGCAGCAGGCTGCCGCGGCTGGCGGGCCCGCGACGGAGCCGCTGAGGGTCGCTGTGCCCACCGGGAAGTGGCTGCACGCTGGTTCCTCCGGACTGCGAGAGTGGTTACTGGGCGGCGGCGAGCTTCGCCGCGGAGTCGGCGTCGACGCAGGCCTGGATGACCGCGTCCAGCTCTCCGTCGAGCACCTGGTCCAAGTTGTACGCCTTGAAGCCGACGCGGTGGTCGGAGATCCGGTTTTCCGGGAAGTTGTAGGTCCGGATCTTCTCGGACCTGTCGACCGTCCGTACCTGGCTGCGCCTGGCGTCCGCGGCGTTCTTCTCCGCCTCCTCCTGTGCCGCCGCGAGAAGCCGCGAGCGAAGGATACGCATGGCCTGCTCCTTGTTCTGGAGCTGGCTCTTCTCGTTCTGGCAGGAGGCGACGACACCGGTCGGCAGATGGGTGATGCGTACGGCGGAGTCGGTGGTGTTGACGGACTGGCCGCCGGGTCCCGAGGAGCGGTAGACGTCGATCCGCAGATCGTTCGCGTGGATCTCCACATCGACCTCCTCCGCCTCGGGCGTGACGAGCACACCGGCGGCGGAGGTGTGGATACGGCCCTGCGACTCGGTGGACGGCACGCGCTGTACGCGGTGCACCCCGCCCTCGTACTTGAGCCGCGCCCAGACGCCCTGTCCGGGCTCGGTGGCGCCGTTGCCGCCCTTGGTCTTCACCGCGACCTGGACGTCCTTGTAGCCGCCCAGCTCGGACTCGGTGGCGTCGATGATCTCGGTCTTCCAGCCGACGCGCTCCGCGTACCGCAGATACATGCGCAGCAGGTCGCCCGCGAAGAGCGCGGACTCGTCGCCGCCCGCGCCGGCCTTGACCTCCAGGATGACGTCCTTGTCGTCGCTGGGGTCGCGCGGTACGAGCAGCAGGCGGAGCTTCTCGGTCAGCTCTTCGCGCTGCTTCTCCAGCTCCTTGACCTCGGCGGCGAAATCGGGATCGTCGGCCGCGAACTCGCGGGCGGTCACGATGTCCTCGCCGGTCTGCTTCCAGGAGCGGTAGGTGCCGATGATCGGGGTGAGTTCGGCGTAACGCTTGTTGAGCTTGCGCGCGTGTCCCTGGTCCGCGTGGACCGACGGGTCGGCGAGCTTCTTCTCCAGATCGGCGTGCTCGCCGATCAGTTCCTCGACCGCCTCGAACATCGGGGGCTCCTGGTTTCCGTACGAAAGGTGCTTCGGGACGCCAAAGCGCCGGTCTCGGCGCCCCGGTCAACGGGGCACCGAGAACCGGCGCGGGTTGCTCGCTACTTCTTGGCGGAGGCGGCGGCCTTGCCGAAGCGGGCCTCGAAGCGGGCCACGCGGCCACCGGTGTCGAGGATCTTCTGCTTGCCCGTGTAGAACGGGTGGCACTCGGAGCAGAGGTCGGCACGGATGGTGCCGGACTCGATGGTGCTCCGGGTGGTGAACGACGCACCGCAGGTGCAGCTGACCTGGGTCTCGACGTACGCGGGGTGGATGTCGCGCTTCAAGGGGTTCTCCTAGGGACTTCCCCGCGCGGAGGCGGGGAGGGTGCCGGGTCGCACGCGCGGAGTGCGCGTGCGTGAACCGGGACCGACGAACCAGTCTGCCAGGACCGGCCGTATCTCCCAAAACCGGGGTGCGGCGGAAAGTATTCCGGATTCCGCCCCACACCCATGGAAAGCCGGTGCGCCGCGGCGGGCGGATCGTCCGTGCGCGGGCCGGTCAGCCGCCCCTGACCACGCCGTTCGCGTCGCCCTGGTCGCCCGCGGAGTCCTTGGTCGCGGAGGCCGGGATGGGCCTGTCCTGTCTGAGCGCCGTCCAGACCTGCTCGGATTCGGCCTGGAGGGGCAGTACGCGGTTCCGGTCGGCGGGGTCGTACCGGACGGGGAGCGTGATCATCTTGACGTCCTTGGCCCCGAGGTTCTTGAGTCCGTCGGCGAATCCGACCAGCTCGGGGATCGAATCGAGCTGGGAGTCGGGGGTGATCGCGCGGGTGGCGGTGTCGGCGAGGTCGTACAGCTTCTTCGGGCTGCTGAACAGGCCGATGCTCCTGACCTGGTCGATCAGTGCCTTGATGAAGGCCTGCTGGAGCTCTATCCGGCCCAGGTCGCTGCCGTCGCCGACGCTGTGGCGGGTCCGTACGAGACCGAGGGACTGCTCACCGTCGAGGGTGTGGGTGCCGGGCGCGAGCCTCAGATGGCTCTTGGGGTCGTCGATGGCCCGTGTGGTGGTGATCCGCACGCCGCCGAGCTGGTCGACGAGCTTCTTGAAGCCGGTGAAGTCGATCTCGATGTAGTGATCCATACGGATACCGGACATCGTCTCGACGGTCTTCACGGCGCAGGCGGGGCCTCCGACCTCGTACGCCGTGTTGAACATGGCGAGCCGCGCGCCGGGCACGGCGGCGCCCGTGGAGTCGGTGCACTCGGGGCGGTCGATCAGGGTGTCCCGCGGTATCGAGACGACGCTGGCCGTCTTGTGGCCCTTGTAGACGTGGACGATCATCGCGGTGTCGGAGCGTGCGCCGCCGCCATCCCGGCCGTACGTGGCGTTCGCACCGGCCCGGGAGTCCGAGCCGAGGACGAGGATGTCCTCGGAGCCGTTGTCGGCGTTGGCCGGGCGGTCACGGCCCAGCAGGGCGTTGATGTCGATGCCCGAGAGGTTGCCGTCGAGCTTGAAATAGACGTAGCCGAGCCCGGAGCCGCCGAGGAGCATCAGAGCCGCGGCGGACCACGCCACGAAGGTGGTCGCGCGCCGGCGCTTGCCCGAGGTCTTGCGGCGCTTGTCGCCGTCACGTATTCGGCTGTCGCTCCGGTCGGTCATGGTCTCCCTCTGTCCGTCGCGCCGGTTCCGCTACCTCCCGCCAGGTGATGTGGGGCGTTTTGCCACCACTCATCCACATAGTGAAACATCAAGAAGGGCGGCACGGCACGCTGTGGCCGTCCGGGGGACCCGGGCCCGGAGACGGAAACCGCCCCCTCGCCGGAGCGAGGGGGCGGTTTCCGTGAGCGTCGGACCTGGCCGATCCCGGTCAGTCGTTGCCGTTGCCGTTTCCGGGGCCGGGCGTCGTCTTCTGGATCTGGAGCAGGAACTCCGCGTTCGACTTCGTCTGCTTCATCTTGTCCAGCAGCAGCTCGATCGCCTGCTGCTGATCGAGGGCGTGCAGCACCCGGCGCAGCTTCCAGACGACGGCGAGCTCGTCGCTGCCGAGCAGGATCTCTTCCTTACGGGTGCTGGACGCGTCCACGTCCACCGCCGGGAAGATGCGCTTGTCGGAGAGCTTCCGGTCGAGCTTGAGCTCCATGTTGCCGGTGCCCTTGAACTCCTCGAAGATCACCTCGTCCATGCGCGAGCCGGTCTCGACCAGCGCGGTGGCCAGGATGGTCAGCGAGCCGCCGTCCTCGATGTTGCGTGCCGCACCGAAGAAGCGCTTCGGCGGGTAGAGCGCGGTCGAGTCGACACCACCGGACAGGATGCGTCCGGAGGCGGGGGCCGCGAGGTTGTACGCACGGCCCAGACGGGTGATGGAGTCCAGCAGGACGACCACGTCGTGACCCAGCTCGACCAGGCGCTTGGCACGCTCGATGGCCAGCTCGGCGACGGTGGTGTGGTCCTCGGCCGGGCGGTCGAAGGTCGAGGAGATGACCTCGCCCTTGACCGACCGCTGCATGTCGGTGACCTCTTCCGGACGCTCGTCGACGAGGACGACCATCAGATGGCACTCGGGGCTGTTGACCGTGATCGCGTTGGCGATGGCCTGGAGGATCATGGTCTTACCGGTCTTCGGCGGGGCCACGATCAGACCGCGCTGGCCCTTGCCGATGGGGGCGACCAGGTCGATGATCCGCGTCGTCAGCACACCCGGGTCGGTCTCCAGCCGGAGCCGGTCCTGCGGGTAGAGCGGCGTCAACTTCTGGAACTCCGGCCGGCCGCGGCCGGTTTCGGGCGCCATGCCGTTGACGGAGTCGAGGCGGACCAGCGCGTTGAACTTCTCGCGGCGCTCGCCTTCCTTGGGCTGGCGGACCGCGCCGGTGACATGGTCACCCTTGCGCAGGCCGTTCTTGCGGACCTGGGCGAGCGAGACGTACACGTCGTTGGGACCGGGCAGGTAGCCGGAGGTCCTGATGAACGCGTAGTTGTCGAGGATGTCGAGGATGCCCGCGACGGGGATCAGCACATCGTCGTCGGCGACCTGCGGCTCGCCGGGCCCGAACTCGTCGCGGCCACGGCGGCCACGGCGGTCGCGGTAGCGCCCGCGCCGGCCGCGCCGGCCGCCAGCCTCGTCGTCGAAGTCGTCCTGCGGGCCGGTGTTCTGGCCGCCGCTCTGGCCCTGGCCCTGTCCGCCGCCGCGGTTGTCGCGCTGCTGGCGACCGCCGCCCTGCTGCTGACCGCCCTGGCCGCCCTGCTGGTCCTCGCCCTTGCCCCGGCGGTCGCGCTGGCGGTCACGGCGGTCGCCGCGCTCGCCGCGGTCACGGTCGCCGCGCTGACCGCGGTCCTGGCGCTCACCGCGCCGGCCGTCGGCCTCGGTCTGCGCCGAGCCGTTGGCGGACGCGGAGACGGCCGCCTCGGCCTTGGCGTCGGGCTGGGCCTCGACCTTGACATCGGCCGGGGCCTCGGCCCTGGCGTCCGCGGCGGTGTCGGGGCTGCCCGCCTGCGCGGTGGCCCTGCGACGGCGGCGCTCGCCCGAGGGCTGATCGTCACTGGCGGGCTGGCCGGGAATATCGATCTGCTGCTGGGCCACGGCCGTATCGGCCTTGCCGGACTTGTCCTCGGCGCCATCGCCCGTACGGGCCTTGGAGGTCGCGCGCCGCTTCGGCTTGGTCTCGGCGTCGGCGCTGCCGGAGTCGGCGCTCTTGGCGGCGGACGAGCCCCCGGCCTGCGCCTCCTTGATGACCTCGATCAGCTGGCTCTTGCGCATCCGCGCGGTGCCCCTGATGCCGAGGCCTGACGCGACCTGCTGCAGCTCGGCCAGGACCATGCCCTCAAGGCCGGTGCCGGAGCGGCGGCGCCGTGCGGTGGTGCCAGTGGCAGCACCTTCGGCGGGCGCGGTCGTGTCGACAGTGCTGTCGGCAGTCACGCCCATCAGATCGGTGGTGTCGCTCACGAAGGGTCCTTCCCTGGAGCGGACGTCGGCCTTCTGGCTCGGCGACCGGTTGTGCTGTCCGACTGCGGTCCTGTCTTGTGGACCGTGCCGGGGCGGTGGTCCCGCCGGGTATGGCGGAGAAATCTGCAAACGTGCATACGTGCAATGGGTCCGGCCCGAGGTCCCCCTGCTCGGCCCACCGCTGGGAAAAGCGGGGGGTGTCGTGCCGGTTCCGGTGCGTGCTCAAAACTGCTCAGGCAGGCTGCTCAGGCAGTTGGGGAGGCTCCCGGAAGAAGGGTGGTCCCGAAGCGGGACACGAAGCACCGCGCCTCAAAGACGTCGGTTGCAGACTTGAGGTTAACACTACCGGCTCCAACAAACATTCCCCCTCTCACTCACCGGCAATCTCCTGTGGCTACGAGCCGAGCGGCAGAACGCTCGTCCCCGCGTCGTCGAGGGAGAGCCGATTGGCCGCCCATCCCTCGCCCGCAAGCCGTGCGACCTTGTCGGCCGCACCGTCCTCGACCAGCGCGAGGACCGTGGGGCCCGCGCCGGAGATGACCGCGGGGACGCCGTCCGCGCGCAGTCGGTTGACAAGGGCGACGCTCTGCGGCATCGCCGGGGTCCGGTAGTCCTGGTGGAGCCGGTCCTCGGTGGCCGGCAGCAGCAGCTCGGGGCGCCTGGTCAGGGCCTCTACGAGCAGGGCCGCGCGACCGGCGTTGACCGCGGCGTCCACATGGGGGACGTTACGCGGCAGCAGGCCGCGGGCGGTCTCGGTGAGAACCGGGCTCTCGGGCACGAAAACCACCGGAACGATGGAATCGGCGGGCTTCATCCTGATGGCGCGCGCCGCCCCGCCGTCCATCCAGGCCACCGTGAATCCGCCGAGCAGACAGGCGGCGACATTGTCGGGGTGGCCCTCGATCTCGGTGGCCAGTTCGAGCAGCGCCACATCGTCCAGCCGGACGTCGCCGCCTATGGTCACCGCGCGGGCCGCGACGATCCCGGCGCAGATCGCGGCCGACGAGGAGCCCAGACCGCGGCCGTGCGGGATGCGGTTGGCGCAGACGACCTCCAGGCCGCGCGGCTGCCCGCCGAGCAGCTCGAAGGCCGTGCGCAGGGACCGTACGAGCAGATGGTTCTCGTCACGGGGAAGCGTTTCGGCGCCCTCACCCGCGATGTCGACATGCAGGCCGGAGTCGGCGACGCGGACGACCACGTCGTCGTAGAGCCCCAGCGACAGGCCGAAGGCGTCGAAGCCCGGGCCGAGATTGGCGCTGGTGGCGGGGGTGCGCACCCGTACGGCGGCGGCGCGGAACGCGGGACCGGCCATCGCTCTGACGACTCTCCTTGTGACGGCGGGACTACCGGGGTGGTGACTGCGGGGCTGCGGGATTCGGCTGCGAGACAGGGGCTGCTGCGAGATGTTCGAGGACATACGGAACACCCGAGGGCCACAGGGGCAACACCGCGGCATATGCGGCGGGGCGGGTTGAGTACAGCTTATCGAAGGAAGGTTCCATGGCGACATAGGGCGCACAGGAGGCGCACGATGCGTGTCGCACGACTCCTGTGCGCCGAAGGCCGGGCCGGTGGCGCTGGACGTTCCTGTGGCCGGTTTACGCCAGGCCCAGCCGCTGGGCCGCCGCGACCGCGTCCACCGGTACGGTGACCGGCTGCGGCGCACCCGCGACCGCCCAGTCCGGATCCTTGAGACCGTTTCCCGTGACGGTGCAGACGATGCGCTGGCCGGGGTCGACCTTGCCCTCTTCCGCGGCCTTGAGCAGACCGGCGACGGAGGCGGCCGAGGCGGGCTCGACGAAGACGCCCTCCTGGGAGGCCAACAGCCGGTAGGCGGCCAGGATCTGGCGGTCGGTCACCTCGTCGATGAAGCCGCCGGACTCGTCACGGGCCGCCAGCGCGTACTGCCAGGACGCCGGGTTGCCGATCCGGATGGCGGTGGCGACGGTGTGCGGGTCCTTGACGATCTCGCCGCGCACGATCGGCGCGGATCCGGACGCCTGGTAGCCCCACATACGGGGGGTGCTCGCGGCGGGGCCGTCGGCCGCGTACTGGGTGTAGCCCTTCCAGTACGCCGTGATGTTGCCGGCGTTTCCGACGGGCAGCACATGAATGTCGGGGGCGTCGCCCAGCGCGTCCACGATTTCGAAGGCGGCGGTCTTCTGGCCTTCGATCCGCACCGGATTGACCGAATTGACCAGCGCCACCGGGTAGTTGTCGGACAGTGAGCGCGCGAGCGTCAGACAGTCGTCGAAGTTGCCCTCGACCTGGAGGATGCGCGCGCCGTGGACGAGCGCCTGGCCCATCTTGCCCAGCGCGATCTTCCCCTGGGGTACGAGCACGGCGCAGACCATTCCGGCGCGTACCGCGTAGGCGGCGGCCGAGGCCGAGGTGTTGCCGGTGGAGGCGCAGATGACCGCCTGGGCGCCTTCCTCCTTGGCCCGGGTGATGGCCATGGTCATGCCACGGTCCTTGAAGGATCCGGTGGGGTTGGCGCCCTCGACCTTGAGATGAACGTCACATCCCGTGCGCTCGGAGAGCACCTGCGCGGGGACGAGCGGCGTACCACCCTCACGGAGAGTGACGACCGGCGTCTTCTCCGTCACCGGGAGGCGGTCCCGGTACTCCTCGATGATGCCGCGCCACTGGTGGGTGCCCTGGCGGGTGCCAATGCTGGTCATGGGTCCCTTACTCCCCTTCAACACGCATGATGCTGGCGACACCGCGCACGGTGTCGAGCTTGCGCAGCGCTTCGACGGTCCCGGAGAGGGCGGCGTCTGGCGCGCGGTGGGTGACGACGACGAGGGCGGCTTCGCCGCCGCCGTCCTGTCGGCCTTGCTGACGTACGGTATCGATCGAAACACCATGTTCGGCGAAGACCGTGGCGACTTGGGCGAGTACGCCGGGTTTGTCGGCCACATCGAGGCTGATGTGGTAGCGCGTCACGACCTCGCCCATGGGACTCACGGGCAGCTGGGTGTACGCCGACTCGCCGGGGCCCGTGGCCTCGTTGAGCTTGTTGCGGCAGACGGCGACGAGGTCGCCGAGCACGGCGGAGGCCGTCGGGGAGCCGCCCGCGCCGGGGCCGTAGAACATCAGCTGTCCGGCCGCCTCGGCCTCGACGAAGACGGCGTTGTACGCCTCGCGCACGGAGGCGAGCGGATGGCTGAGCGGGATCATCGCCGGGTGGACCCGCGCGGTGACGGACCGGCCGTCGGCGGCGCGCTCGCAGATGGCGAGGAGTTTGACGGTGCAGCCCATCCGTTTCGCCGAGGCGAGGTCGGCGGAGGTGACCTCCGTGATGCCCTCGCGGTGCACATCGTCGAGGCGTACCCGGGTGTGGAAGGCGATCCCGGCGAGGATGGCGGCCTTGGCGGCGGCGTCGAAGCCCTCGACGTCGGCGGTCGGGTCGGCCTCCGCGTAGCCGAGTGCGGTGGCCTCGTCGAGCGCCTCGGAGTAGCCGGAGCCCGCGGTGTCCATCCGATCGAGGATGAAGTTGGTGGTGCCGTTGACGATGCCGAGGACCCTGTTCACCTTGTCACCGGCGAGGGACTCGCGCAGCGGCCTGATCAGCGGAATGGCGCCGGCGACGGCCGCCTCGAAATACAGATCCCGGCCGTGCCGCTCGGCCGCCGCGTAGAGCGTCGCACCGTCCTCGGCGAGCAGGGCCTTGTTCGCGGAGACCACGGAGGCGCCGTGCTCGAACGCGGTGGTGATCAGCGTACGGGCGGGCTCGATCCCGCCGATGACCTCGACGACCACATCGATGTCACCGCGCTTGACCAGCGCGGTGGCGTCGGTGGTGATCAGCGCGGGGTCGATGCCCTCACGCACCTTGGAGGGACGCCGTACGGCCACCCCGGCCAGCTCGACCGGGGCCCCGATCCGCGCCGCGAGGTCGTCGGCGTGCGTCGTCATGATGCGCGCCACCTCTGAGCCGACCACTCCACAGCCCAGCAGCGCCACCTTCAGCGGACGCGTACGCATCATCCGACCTACGCCTTTCATCCATCACAGCTGTTTAAAGCAGGAATCCGAACCAGTCTCACTCACTGGACGGGACTTTCTGTCTCTCGTCCAGATTGCGAGACATGTATTTCAGTGACCGACATCGAGACGCAGAAGATCTTCCTCCGTCTCACGCCGGACGATCACCCGTGCCTCACCGTCCTTCACGGCGACGACGGGCGGCCGGAGCGCGTGGTTGTAGTTGCTCGCCATCGAGCGGCAGTACGCGCCGGTGGCGGGGACGGCGATCAGATCACCGGGCGCCAGATCCGCGGGCAGGAACGCGTCACGTACGACGATGTCGCCGCTCTCGCAGTGCTTGCCGACGACGCGCGTCAGCATCGCCTCGGCGTCGGAGCGGCGGGAGACGAGCGCCACGCTGTACTCGGCGTCGTACAGGGCCGTACGGATGTTGTCGGACATGCCACCGTCCACACTGACATACGTACGCAGCCCTTCGAGCGGCTTGATCGTGCCGACCTCGTACAGGGTGAAGGCCGTGGGCCCCACGATCGCGCGCCCCGGCTCGACGGAGATCCGCGGGGTGCGCAGCCCGGCGGACTCACACTCACGGGTGACGATGTCGTTGAGGGCCTTCGCGATGTCGTTCGGCTCGCGGGGATCGTCCTCGGAGGTGTACGCGATGCCGAGGCCGCCACCGAGGTCGATCTCGGGCAGTTCCACGCCGTGCTCGTCACGTACCTCGGCGAGCAGCTGGACGACGCGGCGGGCGGAGACCTCGAAGCCGGCCATGTCGAAGATCTGCGAGCCGATGTGGGAGTGGATACCGATCAGTTCGAGCCCGTCGAGCTTGAGGGCCCGCCTGACGGCCTCCGCGGCCTGCCCGCCCGCGAGGGCGACCCCGAACTTCTGGTCCTCGTGCGCGGTGGCGATGAACTCGTGCGTATGCGCCTCGACGCCGACCGTGACCCGGATCTGGACGGGCTGGCGCCTGCCGAGACGCTGGGCGACATGCGCGACCTGGACGATCTCCTGGAAGGAGTCGAGGACGATACGGCCGACGCCGGCGGAGACGGCCCGCTCGATCTCCTGCACGGACTTGTTGTTGCCGTGGAAGGCGATCCGCTCGGCGGGCATCCCGGCCGCCAGCGCGGTGGCGAGCTCACCGCCGGAGCAGACATCGAGGTTGAGGCCCTCCTCGTCGAGCCAGCGGACGACGGCCCGGGAGAGGAACGCCTTGCCCGCGTAGAACACATCGGCGTCCTTGCCGAAGGCGTCGGCCCAGGCGCGGCAGCGGGCGCGGAAGTCCGCCTCGTCGAGGATGTACGCGGGGGTGCCGAACTCCTCGGCCAGCCGGGTCACTTCGATCCCCGCGACGGTCGCCACCCCGTCCTCGTTCCGGCGGACCGTACGCGACCAGACCTTCTCGTCAAGGGCGTTGAGGTCGGCGGCGGGCGCGGTGTAGTGGCCCTCGGGGAGGACATCCGCGTGACGGGGGCCTGCGGGGTGTGCGGAACGGCTCATGTTCTTGGCTCTCTTGGTTCTCTTCAGAGGTATGCGGGGGCGTCGATGCCGAGCAGGGACAGGCCGCCGGCCAGCACGGTCCCGGCGGCGTCGGCGAGCGCGAGCCGGGAGCGGTGGGCGGCCGAGGGTTTCTCGTCACCGAGCGGCAGCGGGCGGCAGGTCTCCTGGAAGCGCAGGAACGTGTCCGCCGTCTGTTCGAGATGGCGGGCGAGCCGGTCGGGCGCGCGCAGCCGGGCGGCGGCTTCGAGAACGGCGGGGTGATCGCCGAGGGCGGTGAGGAGAGGCGCGATGGCGCTGTCGTGACCGGTGATCTCCGGGATCTCCGGGATCGGGGGGGCATCCGGGGTCGGGTCCCCGGGGGTGATGCCCAGTCGCGCCGCGTTGCGCGCGAGAGCGCGCGTACGGGCGTAGGCGTACCGCACCAGGAACAGGGGGTTGCTCTCACGCTGTACGAGCAGGTCGGCGCCGGTGAGCGGGCGGTCGTGGGCGGCGGGCCGCAACAGCCCCCAGCGGGCCGCGTCGGGGCCCAGCCGGGCGAAGAGGTCGTCGCCGGCGGGGGCGGGAACCGGGCGGAGCCTCTCCGCGGCCCCGGGCACGATCTCCGCCCACGCGCCCTGGGTACGGAGCAGTCCGACGACCGTACGGGTCCAGAGGGCGGCCCGGGGCTCGTCGGAGGGGGCGAGCGGCACGCTCGTACCGGCGAGCGCGTCGCCGTGTCCGTAGCGCGGTCCCGCGCGCAGGACCGTACGGACCAGCTCGGCGCGGCTGTCGCGGGCCAGGGTGAAGTTGAGGAAGCCGGGGCCGGTGATCTCGATACGGTCGATACCGGGAGCCGTGCCGGGGCTCGTCGCGGGACCCGCGTCGGCCGCGGCACGGAGGATGCTCGCGCGCACGATCTCGGCGACCTCGCGGGGCGGGCGTCCGGCCGGGCCCGCCAGCCGCAGCGCGATATTGCTGGCGTAATCCCCCCGGCCGCCCGGGCGGGGCCGCTCGACCGCGACCCGTTCCGGTACGGGCCCGGGAAGGGCGTCGTCCTCGACCGCGCGGCACACGGCGCGCCGTACGGTTCGGGAGAGCTCGGCGGGGGTCACGGGACAAGCGTATGGGAGGAGGGGGGCCTCTTCGCGAACCGGTTTCGCGATGCGGTCAGCCGCGGGCGCTTCCGGCCCGCCCGGCACCGTGCCTGCCGTCCAGGGAGGACGGGCCCTCCCGGTGCGTCAGCCGCCGTACGAGCCGGATCAGCTCGGCCGGCTCGAAGGGCTTGGCGAGGAAGGCGTCCACCCCGGCGGCCATCCCGGAGTCCACCTCGTACTGCGTACAGGCGCTGATGATCGCGACCGGCAGATCGCTGGTGCGGGGGTCGGCGCGCAGCCGCTGGGCGGTGCGGACCCCGTCGAGGCGCGGCATCACCACATCGAGGGTGATGACATCGGGCATGACGTCATGGACCACTTCCAGGCACTCGGCACCATCGGCCGCGGTCACGACCTCGAACCCCTCAAGTTCGAGATTGACCCTGATCAGCTGCCTGATGACCCTGTTGTCGTCGACAACAAGCACCCGGCCGGACTCGCCCGACACCACTTGAGGGTAGGTCCGAACCCGGCGCCGCGTCCGGGTTTTGCCCACTTCCACCTCGCGCGGGCGACGCCGACGCGGCGCCCCGGCGGGCGGCCACGTCTTGGCCACGTCTTGACCTCGCCATGAACAGCGGCGGACGGGCCCACGGACCGCGGCGCGCCGCCATAGGCTCTGGGTATGGAGCAGAGCGAAGTCGTTCTCAGGGCCATCGGCATTCTCACGCAGTCCGCTGAGTGGATCCGGACCGCCAACGGGGACTCGGACGGGAACGTCGGGGCGGAGGGGGGTACGGACGGCGGCGAGCGGGGCTCCGGCGAGGGTGCGTCCGGCGAGGGGCAGATCGGTTCGCTGCTCGCCGAGGTCTTCCCGTCGTTCACGGTCTCGCCGGAGTCCACCCCGCTCGAAGCGGCGCACGCGGTGACCGCCGCCGCGCTGCCGCCGATGATGCAGCTGATCGGGGCGTTCACCTATGTCTTCGCGCAGCTGGCCGAGGTCCATGACAGCGGCCGTACGGACATCACCTCGGAGGAGCTGCTGCGGGAGCTGGCGCTGCGGATGTCCCGTTCGAACGACGCGGCGTGACGCCGGCCTCGGGGGTGTCCACGGGGGCGTCCACGGAGGTGTCCACCGGGTAGTGCGGTACGGGCGGCAGGCCGGGCGTGACCTCCCCCCGGCTCCTTCGGCCGGGCATGGCGGGACACCCGCGGTTGAGGGGATGATGAGGCATGCCGGAAAACGAGCCCGTGAGCGTGGCGCTGATCGACGATCATCCCGTGGTGCTCGCCGGGATCGAATCCTGGTACGCCGCGTCGGAACGGCCGATCACCGTCACCGCCAAGGGCCCCGACCTCGCCGTCGCCATGAGCGGTCCCGGCCGGGCGGCGGATGTGGTGGTGCTCGACCTCCAGCTCTCCCACGGGGTCCCCGCGTACCCCGAGCTGAAGCACCTGGTCGCACAGGAGCGCCAAGTGATCATCTACACCATGCAGGAGAGCCAGGAGACGGCTCTTACCTGTCTGGATCTGGGCGCGTTCACCTATCTGACGAAGGCCGAGGGCGAACGGCATCTCATGGCCGCCACCCTGGCCGCCGCCGACTGCCGGCCCTATACGCCGCCCGCGCTCGCCGGTGCTTTCGGCAGCGATGCCAGAAAGGGCCGCCCCGCGCTGACCCCGCGTGAGGTGGAGGTGCTGCTTGAGTGGTTCCAGTCGGAGTCGAAGGCCATGGTCGGGGAGAGCCTCGGCATCTCCGTACGTACGGTGAACACCTATCTGGAACGGGTACGGATCAAGTACGCCAACGCGGGGCGGCCCGCGACGACCAAGGCGAATCTGGTCGCGAGGGCCATTCAGGACGGGCTGACCTCGCTGGACGAGCTCTGACCGCTCGGAGTGCCCTGGGTGTTCTGGGTGTTCTGGGCGCTCGGGACGTCGGGCGTACGGGCGTCCCCGGCAGGAGACGGCGCGCGCAGCGTGTACGACGCCTCGACGAGAAGCCGTCCCTCGCTGTGCACCGTCCGTACGCGGATACCGCGCTCGGTCGGTTCCGGGATGTCCGTCTCGGGCGCGTCCGTCACCACACTGACCCGTACCTGCCCGCCGCCGCGTACGACGGTGGCCCGCGCGCTGCGCTCGGCGGTCGCGAGCGCGGCGAGTACGGGCTCGGTCAGCGCGCGGCGCAGATGCCGGGGAACCGGAGCGGAGACGCCCCGTACGGCGAGCTGCACATCGACCCCATGACGTTCGGCCACCCCGATACCGGCCCGTAGTTCATGGAGCAGCGGGTCCGACGCGTGGTCCCGTTCGGCGAAGAGGCGTCGCAGCCGGGCGGCCTCGAAGGCGCATCGGCGGCGTATCCGCTCGTCCCCGGGGTCGAGCGTTCCCTCGGCCAGCCCGGTCAGCAGCGGCAGTACCGAGCGGCCGAGATCGCGGTAGCGCGACCGCTGGTCGGCGTGGACCTGGGCGGAGACCGCTGCCTCGGTGCGTACCCGCTCCTGCTCTCGTGCCGTGGCACCGGCGGCGGTCGCGCAGTCCCGCAGCAGCCTGGCCATCACCGCGGCGGCGATCTGGAACGCGCAGATGGCCAGGGCGCTGACGGCCATACCGGCCGCGGCCTGCCGGGACGGGATCCCGGCGAGCGTCAACTGCCCGAGCGTCACGACGACATGGAGCCCGAGGAAGAGCAGGGTCGCGTTCAGACCTGCGTCGAACAGCAGCAGGACTCCGAACCAGCCGATCTCCAGAAACGTCCAGTGCGGCGTGGCGAGATAGTGGTCTCCCGGCAGTTGGCTGGTGGCGACGACCGCCGCCACGAGCGAGCACACCAGCCCCGCCGCGACCCAGGCGCGCGGTCTGCGCCGGCCGGCCACTCCGAGAAGCGCGTCGACCACGATGATGAGCGTCAACAGGCCGAACGCGCTGAGCTGCACCCAGGTGTGCCGGTAGCCGTCGAGGTTGGCCAGCAGGGCGGGGAGCGCCAGCCCGAAGTGGACCGCGGAGAGAATGACGAGCCCCGCCAGCCGCAGCGCGCCGAGCATGCCGGCGGCGATCCGGTCCGTCAGCGGATCGGATGCCGATGGTTCGCTGTCGAGGGGATCGGGCGCCCGCGGACCTGGCGGCTGACGATCGTCAGACATGCGGCCACTCCAGGCGTACGGCGGTGCCGTGCCCCGGCCGGGAGTCGACCGTCGCCCTGCCCCCGACGGCGGCCATGCGCTCGACGACCGAGCGGGCCAGCCCCTGGCAGTGCGGCGGCACCCGCGTCACATCGAATCCGGCGCCGTCGTCGCTGATGACGACCGTGACGGTGTCACCCTCCCGGCTCGCCGTCACCGTCGCGGAGTTGACGCCCGCATGGCGCGAGACATTACGCAGCGCCTCACCGAGGCTGCCGCGCAGCGCCGCGACGGCCGGCCGCCACATCAGGCCGAGAGAGGCGTCGAACTCGGTGCGTACGACGAGCCGATGGTCGCCGGTCTCCGCGAACAGCTCTTGTGCCACATCCGTCTCACCGGACGTCGCCCGCTCCGACGACAGGCGCCGCAGGTCCTTGGCCGCCTGGGTACGCAGTATCTCCGGCCGGAGGGACTGGCCATGGGCCGAGACCATCAGCATGGTGGCGCACGCGGTGTCGTGCAGGGTCGCGAGATGCTCGCGCTCCGCCGACCGCTGCGCCTGTGCCACTTCGTGCCGTCGCCGGGCCGCGGCGGCCCTCGTACCGACCGCGTCGGCGGCTCTGCTCGCGCGCAGCACCAGCCGGTAGAGCCCCTGGGCGAGCAGGCTCTGCACCAGCAGCCAGCTGACGTTGGGCACCGCGTAGTCCCAGCCGTCGGGGCGGTCGAGCATGGCACCGGCCAGATCCACGGCGGCCAGCAGCAGCGCCGCGGCCAGCGCGAGTCCCGCCGGGTACATCATCTGGTACCCGACCGCCACGATGCTGACCACCACCAGTAGCCAGGTATTGCCGTACCTGGTCTGGCTGTCCGGAATCGTCAGATCCTGAGTGAGGCAGAGTGCGGTCAGCACCACCACGTCGGCGGCGAGCAGTCGCCCGGGGTGGGCCCCCGTCATCCCCAGCCGGTAGTGCAGAGCGCTCCAGCCGAGCACGACGCAGGAAATGGCCGAGGCGACGGCCATACGGTCCGCGGGCATCGCCGGTACGGCCAGCACCGCGCAGGAGCAGACCACCACCACTCGGATCCGGTACGCGTAGCGGTACGCGAACCGCACGAACTCCCGCTCGGCAGGCCCCGGGCGCGGGGCGGAGTCCGTTCTCCCGGCGCGTTCGGGCGGGGCCTGGGAGTCATCCGGCTCATCTGCCACTCGGTGCCCCACCTGTCGCTGTCCCGCGTCGGCTTGTCGGTCGATTGACCGTCACACGTCGAGGTGCTCAAGCGATAGCGTTTCTTTGGTCACTATGCGGACGCTTTCCGTGGGGGCGGAAGCGGTCCCACCGACCGTGCGCACACCTGCCTCATGGGGGTGGGCAGGGGTGCGCGCGGGGGGAGTCCGGGGGCGGGGCCGGGGCGGGGGCCGCCCCCGGGGCCCCGCCTGGGGGCCGGGGCCCGGGCCGGTGGCGCGCGCCCCGCGCCCGCCACTGCGCGACCGACAGACGGCGGACACGCCGGCACAACGGACGAAGCG